>JAAYQG010000101.1 GCA_012519415.1 Treponema sp.
AAATAGGCTTTTCCAATGGTCTCATGCTAATTTTTCTTACTGTCATCTCATTGTATCTGTAATGATAGCAAAAAAAGATGAAAAAACTGCAAATTCAATAAAAAAAGTGCCCTGCCGAAAAAGCTCACTACTTGACAAATTTTAATGGAGTGGCAAAATAGATTACTATGGGTATGTCTGCAAAATTTCAGCTCCAAATGTTTATTTCAAATCCGGTTTTTCTTTCAGCTGTTTTCAGTTGGCTTTCGGCGCAGTTTATAAAAACTCTTATAAGACTCATTTCCGGACACATTCATTCTGTTTCTGAGCTGTTTTCTTTGCTTTTTTGGAAAACAGGCGGAATGCCTTCTTCACATTCTGCGTTGGTTGCTGCACTTACAACATCTATTGGTTATCATTCGGGGATTAATTCTGATGTATTTATTCTCGCTTGTTGTTTTGCACTTGTTACAGTAAGAGATGCTGTAGGCGTGCGTCGCTCAAGTGGTATACAGGCAAATATCATTAACAAAATTGGTAAAGAGTTGCAAAAAGGTGAAATTATCCCTTCGTTCAATCCTGTAAAAGAAGTGCAGGGGCATAAACCTCTTGAAGTTGTTGTCGGGTGTCTTTTAGGAGCGTTTATTGGAACTGCCTTTTCAATCTTATAAAATAATGAAAAAAATTATTCATTATTGCTTTTTACCTATTCTTTATTTTTGCTTTATCGCAGTTCTTATTGTTTTTCGCATCCAGTTTGTCGCTTCTGTATGGGAAGGTTATCGTATTCTTGCAGTTCCTGTAAATGTTTCTGAAAAAAATGTCCTTGAAAAACTTAAATCTAAAGGAATTAATGACATTATAAGTATTTCTTCTGTTTCTTTATATCAAAAAAATAAAATTGTTCCTGTTACAAATTTTGAGCTTTCTTATAAAGAATCAATCAAAAAATATTTCTTTGATGAACAGCAGCAATATAGTCTTTTTTACTTAAAAGAATCTGCAAATCTAAGCACAAGTCTTAAATTGTTAATTAAAGAAACAGGCTCGTCATGGCGAATAGAGCGAATTTCTTTTTTTGCTATATTAATTTTGATTTTTCCATTTGGGTTTTCGATTATTTTTTTTGTTTTAAGCAAGCGCAAACTTCTTTATTTTGCCATGCAGCTGCCGTTTCTTGTATTATGTTGCGGTTCAACTGAATTTCCTGCAACACTTTGTGCATCAATTTTTCCTGTTGTTGCTTATACAATACAACATTATTGGCAAAGACCAGGCTGGGTTCATTTTTTAATTGGAGATTTTGTAACTGTAACGCTTGTTCTTGTAATGCTTTCTGTTCTTATACTTGCAGTTCCTTTTGAAAAAGATATACGCATTGCTTTTTTAGGTTTGTCTGCTTTTTTAGCTTCATCATGTGCTATATGTTTTTTCCATTTTTTTAGCAAAAATAAAAAGCAAAAAGGCTTTGTACTTATCAATTCTGCACAGACAGTTTCTTTTTCACAAAAATCTAAAATTGAGTTAATGCTTTTTGCTGTTCTTACATTCATTGTTCTTGGGTTATCTTTTGCAGCAAAAGATCGTTTTTTCTCATCAGGCGGTCTAAAAGGGCTTTCTTTGCCTGTTCCACATGAATTTACAAAAAATCACGGTTTTTCATACTCTGCTTATGAAACGCTTGTCACATCAGAAACTCAAGTGCGCACATTGCCAGACTTAGCAGATTTTGTTATTCTAAATTGGAAAACTGACGTGCTACCATATGTATCGCTAAATGGAAATTTTCCGCCTGCATATGTCGGTTCAGAAGTTTCTATGCCTGTTTATGAATATGATGAAGAAAGCGGACGGGTTTCAACAGAACGAAAAATTCTGTATACTTTTGATGAATCATATTTTACATCTGTAATTTCAAAAATTGCTTCAAAACAAGTACCATCTGTTGAAAAGTTACTTTTTGCTCAAAAGCATTTTGTTACAGTTGCCTATAAACAGTTTAGATAAAGGTTGTTCATGATTTCTACAAAAAAATTGGCTACATCATCTGTCGTTTTCAATTCATATATGAATGCTTATGTTCCACATAAAGTTCATATATCTTTATGGCAAGATGAATTTACAAAAACGGAACCGTTAGTTTTTGTAGGCGAATTAGTAAAAGAAGGGCAGGTAATTGCAAGCGACTCAAGAAAAATCTGCCAAATTCATTCACCGGTTCCGGGAATTGTTGAAAATTTTTCGGTTATTACTCTTCCTAATGGAAAAACAGGACCTTGTCTTACAATAAAAACAGGAGGTTCTTTTTCTTTTTTAGGAAAACCTAGAAAAAAGCAAAAATGGGATTTTTTGTTTCCGGATCAGCTTATAAGAAACATAGGCGAAAAAGGTGTCATAAATACTTTTTATAAGTCGAAACCTCTTGCAATAGACCTTATGCAGCAAAAACTAAGAAAAGAGAATCGCTCAATTTTTTTGAGACTTTTTGATCTTGACCCAACTAATCAGACAGATTCTTTTGTTGCAAAAACTTATACTCCACAAATTCTTGAAGCAATGGTGATTCTTGCACATATTATTCAGCCAAGTGCTGTTTATTGTCTTTACGATAAATCTATGAATCTTCAAGAAGATGCAGCAGCTATGAACACTTTGTTCAACACTGTGCCTCTTCATTTTATTCCTGTTGATATTTTAAAATACCCTCGAGGTGGAACTTTTGATCTTATTCAGTTAGTTAAACGCTCTGTAAAATCAGTAGAAAACATAACAATAAGTCGCAAAGACCTTTTTATAGATAGTGTTACAGCGCTTTCTGTTTATGAAGCAATTGTGCTTGAGCTGCCGTCAATGACTCGTTTTGTATCCGTCTGTGGGGAAGCAATGGCAGAAAATAAATTATTTAAAGTGCGCATAGGAACTCCTATAAAAAATTTATTAGCAGAATGCGGCGGTTTTTGTGCACAGCCAAGTAAAATTATTATGAACGGCTGCATATATGGTTCTGCAGTTAACAATTTTGATACGCCGATTACAAAATATACAAAATCAATAACGATTTTGCGAAAGAAGATGTTTGATTATATTCCTATATCTCCTTGTATTCGTTGTGGAAATTGTAGAAAAATTTGTGTAGCAGATTTACAACCGGATAAAATATTCACATATCATATGAAAAAAAATCAATTTACACAGACTGAAATTCAAATGACTCTTTTATGTAGTGAATGTCGTCTTTGTAATATGGTTTGTCCTTCAAGATTGCCGCTTTTTCAAACAATAAGCGAAATTAAAAAAAATGCGGAGCTGCGCTATGAAGATTAATACAAAATTACGTTTTTCGCCTTTTATTCATGTTGCACCATCTTTACCTTGCACTATTGTTGTACTGATTATAGCTATTTTGCCACAGCTTATTTTGCTTGGAATATACAAAGATTTTAAAGCATTGATTGTAATTGCAACTGCTGTATTTGCAAGTGTTTCTGCAGAAATTGTAGATAGTTTTGTGCAGAAAAAAATAACAGTCGGTTTTGTTTCTGCTGTTTTAGAAGGTCTAATAATCGGAATGTTTCTTCCTGAGGTTTATCCGCCTGTTTTAGTTTTTTTTGTTGTAGCATTCAGTCTTTTTGTTGTTAAATATTGCTTTGGAGGTCTTGCTTCAAGCTGGGCAAATCCTGCCGCATGTACAATTATTATTGCATGGTTTGCAGGTTCTTTATTTTTTCCGGATTTTCTACTTTCTGCGGAAATGCTTGAATCGGGAAATCCTGCATCATTTCTTTTTTCTTCAAATACAATTCCATTAAATGAAAAATCGAATATTGTTTCAAATTTTTTGAATTCACATATATTAAGTCATTTTGGGTTTGTTTTGCCAGAAGGATACACAACACTTTTCTGGGATAATCACTCATTAATACCGGCTTTTAGATTCAATTTGCTCACCTTGATTGCTTCAATTTTTTTAGCATCGCTTTCTATGATTGATATGTTAATTCCTGTATGCTATTTTACAGTTTATGCTGTGTTAGTGCGCATTTTTTCACTACAGCCTTTTACAGGAATTACAGGACAAGGCGATATTCTTCTTGCACTTCTTACAAGCGGAACATTATTTTGCGGTTTTTTCATGCTTTCTTGGTATGGAACAACGCCGATGAGTGTTCCGGGAAAAATTATTTATGGAATTTTGGCCGGATTTTTTGCATTTGTAACTAGTGGAGCCGGTACTTCTCCAACAGGTGCTGTATTTACGGTTCTTCTTGTTAATACTGTTTCACCAATAATTCAGCTTTTTGAAGATAAATGTTATAACATTTATAAATCTCTTACGCTAAAAACGAGATTAGAACATGAAAGATAAAAAACTGCTTATACGGGAATCTGTTTTTGTAACAGCTTTTATACTTATACTTTCTCTTGTGATGTTTTTTACAATTTCCATTTCAAGAAAAAGCTGGCGAAACGGACTTAGGACAATGACAGAAAAAGTGCTGAACGATTATGTTGGTGTAGAATATATAATAACAGAAGATATAAAAATACAAACACCGTTTGCTGTTTCGGCGGCTGTATTTGAGCTACAAAAAAAAGAACAAACAAGTTCTTCTCCCGCTTACGCTGTATTAATTCGTGCATACGGAATAACGGGAGCATTGCCTTTAGTTTATATTTTTGACGGAGGAGATGCTTTTTTTGCTGGAATGGGTGGACCTGAAAATGCTACAGTAACTTATACAGATGCCGGTCTTTTTGCTTATGGTTTTACATCTCTTATAATAGATTTTTGGCAAGAACGAGCACGTTCACTTTTACCAGTTACTGCCACAGAGAGTGAAAAAGATTTTAAGTAACAGAAAATGCAATAAAACTTTACCGAAGGGAGTGACAAATGATTAAAAATTATTATTATATTTATATAGCAGCAGCACTTTCAATAATTATTCCTTTTCCACCGCGCTTTGCGTACGGAATCGTTGCAATTATATTGCTGAATATTTTAATTTATAGCGGTTTTGCTGTCAAAGTCTTAACCGAAAAATTTCATCTAAAATCAATGCTTTCGAGTTTGCTCATTTTTACAATGGTTGCTTTGACGGGAATCTATAAACAACTTTTAATCCTTTACACACCTTCAATTGCTTTTACATCAGGACTTGCTTTGTATTTAACATCGTTTTCGTCTTATGTTTACGGAAATGTGCTCGATACAGTTGGACTTTCACCTAAAGAACATTTAATACGCACATCAAAGCGAACATTGCTTTTTTCCATGCTTGTTTTGCTATTCTTTTTGTTTCGCGATATAATTTCTTTTGGTTCTATTACTTTACCTGCGTTAAAAGGCATAAAAGTAATTACTATTTTCAAAATTGGTGAATTTCATCCGTTTTATTTTTTTGCAACAATACCGGGAACATTAATCGTTTTAGGGCTTATTTTTGCACTTTTTTCATACATTGATCGAAAACTTATGATTTTACGGAGAGCTTCAGAATGACATTTTATTTATTATTTTATTATCTTTTTTGCTCTTCAGCAGTTTTTTTATACGGAATTGGTCTAAAACAATCTTTAATGCGTTCAAATTCCCTAAGTTATTTTAACACTGCTTCAATAAAGACTTTTTTAACTATTTTTATTTCTTTACCGATTGTATGGTCTGTTTCGTTTTTTTTTGTTAAAAGAGGGTTCGCTGAACTTTTCCCATTGATACTTGTTCTTGTTGTGCTTTTAATTTCAAAGCTCCTAGCTTCTATTTCATCATTGTTAAAAGGCGGCACTGTTTCAACAGAAATTCTTTTACCTTGTACAATTATGGTTTTATCAATAAACGAAAGCATGAATCTTATTGAAGCATATACAATATCACTTGGAGTATTTCTTTCTGTTTTTCTTATGATACCGATTTTATATGCTATAAAAAAAAGACTTGCCAACTCCATGCCACCAAAAGATTTCAAATATTGTGCGGTTGCCTTTTTTAGTGCTGCGTTGATTTTTTTTGCTTTCTTTGCGTACCATTTTTCATGGTTTAATCAGGAGTTTTTTAAATGATAGTTTCTTTGCTTATTTTCCTGCTTATAATAATTGTTTTTTCTTTTTCTCTTTGGGCTTTATTTGCTTTTCTCCCTGATTATTTAAAAGAGCGAAAATTGAATATTACACAAGATATTCTTTCTAATGATGAAAAAGATATTGTATTTTTAAAGGAAAATGCAGTTATTTCAAAAGATTTAAAAGCAATAGTTCGTTGTAATCCAAATAAAAAAGTTTTACGACGAGGCATTTTCTATGATGATATACATGATTGCCGTCTTTTTAAAGAAATTTATGAAAGTGAATCAAATTGCACATGGGGTTGCATTGGATTCGGTTCATGTATAAATTATTGTCCGCAAGAAGCAATTTCTATAAAAAACGGAACAGCTGTTGTAAATTCAAATTGTTCCGGCTGCGGTCTTTGCTTGGACACTTGCCCAAATGGACTTATCACACTTATTCCTAAAAAACAAGATTATTATGTTGCATGCGCTTCATCAGGAAATGAACAAATGAAAGAAGTTTGTTCAACAGCATGTATAAACTGCGAAAATTGCGAAAAAGATTATGTAGATGAAAAAGATATGCAGAATTGTCCGTCTAATTGCATTTTGAGTTATGAAAAAAAATGGTAAGCAGTAAAATATAATTCCCCATAAAGAAAGGTTTCCAACCAACTGTTATAATGGAAATTGAAAGACCAAACAACAGGAGGAAGAAAACCTTTATGGAAAGCATATCACGAAAA
>JAAYQG010000102.1 GCA_012519415.1 Treponema sp.
GAAAACTGAAGTTTTCTCAGTAACTTTTTATAGGAGAGGTATGAAAATTTTTATAAAAAAAGCATTGGTATTTATTTTTATTACAAATATTTTATTCAATGTTTTTGCAGAAGAAATTGTCTGCAAAACAAAGAATGGAACGTTATCTATTGAATATTCTTCAAAAGCTTTTCAAGGTGATATTGTTTATATAAAGCTTTTTGCAAGAAAAAATGCAAATACTGCAAATAATTCGTGCAAAATTTCCAACACAAATATTTCGATTATTCGTGTTAATAACACAAAAAGCATTATAAATAGTTCTTTCTATGCGCTAAAAAATAAACCCGACACATATTTATGTCTTCTTCCTGTTGATTCGATGCTAAAAGCCGGCGAGTTTAATCTTAAAATAAATGGAACATTTGATAACGTTTCTTTTTCAAATGAATATCCGCTTACAATTTTGCATAAAGATTTTTTAAGTGAAACCCTTGAATTGAATGAATCAAATACCGCAATAAAAACTGATTCTTCAGACAAGCGCAAAAACCAGATAGCAAAGCTTAACAATATTCTTTTTACAGTTAATACAGATGCACAATATATGAACAGAACATTTTCTTTTCCTGTAACTTCAAAAAGACGCACCGCATTTTACGGCGACCGTCGTGTTTATGCATATTCAAACGGAAACAGTTCTACTAGCGTCCATTTTGGGCACGATTACGGTGTTCCGACAGGCACTGTCGTTTCAGCATGCGCAAACGGCAAAGTTGTTATGGCAGAAGACAGAATCACGACAGGCTGGTCTGTTGTAATTGAGCATATGCCGGGGTTATATTCACTTTATTATCATATGAGCAAGCTCGATGTAGAAGTTAATCAAATAGTAAAACAAGGTGAACATCTTGGACTTTCCGGCGCAACCGGTCTTGCTACAGGGCCACACCTTCATTGGGAAGTTCGTCTTTTAGGTACAGCTGTTGACCCTGATTACTTTGTATTAAATTCCATTTATTGAAAGCTTTGACTTTAAATTTATCAATCAGGCAAGATTGTTATGTTTCCATCAGAAGAAATATAAATTGCACAAATTCTACCCATCGGAACGGAAGTAAGCCTGATAGTTTTTATGCTTGTATATTTTTTATAAAAGGGCAATTTCGACGCTGTAAATGCAAAAACACAAAGGCGTCTTATTTTTTTAATTTCGTCCGGCTCTTCGCCAAACTGAGAATATATTCTGCAAATGCCGTCTATTAAATAATATCTTTTTAGGGAAACTCCGCCTTTTGAGTAATCTGAATAAATCCGAAGTGGAAACTGTAAAACAGTTTTATTAAAGCTAACTGTTGCAAAATCAACATATAAAGCACCGCCGTTCCACGAGCGTTCTATCGATGCTATTTCCCTTGAGTTTCTGTCATAAAGCGAAAAATGACAGCTGACAGTTCCGGAGCTTGAGCCATAAACTAAAAATCTTACAGGCTTTATTGCAGGAAGATAATCTAATTTTTCTGCTGTCTTTTTACATGAAATAAACTGAAACCAATATGCAGTAATTCCGCCAAGCAGAATTGAAATAAAAAGAAAAACTACAAATAATATGAGTATTTTTGCATAAGATTTCATGATTTTACCATTTCAAGGAAAGTTTCTTCATTAATTATTGGAATATTATATAATAAAGCTTTTTGATTTTTTGTTGAGCCTGATGAAGTATCATTTGTTACAAGATAAGTTAAATCTTTTGTAACAGAAGATTTGCACGAACCGCCGTTTTCTTTTACAAATGCTTCCGCCTGAGAACGCTTCATTGAATTAAGTTCGCCTGTAAAGCAGAATGACATTCCATTAAATTTAAGTGATGCTTTTTCAACTTTTTCAAGAATTATTATGCCGCTTGAAACAAGCGAAATCATTTCATCGCGGTTTTCTGCCAAGCCGTTTACAAGGGCGAGTGCCGTGATTTGTGCAAAACCGAAAACAGAAGATATATCTTCTTCTGTAGCATTCAAAAGCGATTCTAATGTGTTAAAACCTGCATTAACAAGTTTTTCCACCATTACTACACCGATTCCCTCTATATCAAAACCCGCAATAAATTTTTCAAGATTCATTTTACGGCTTTTTTCAATTGATGAAAGCACTTTTTTTGCACCTAAAGATTTTTTTTCTTTTTCAAGACTTTCTTCATTTAAGAAATGTTTTGTTAAAATCTGTTCATTAAGTTTATAAATATCAGAAATTGATTTCACATCACCGGAATCAAAAAGGCTTCTTATTAATGTTACACCTAAATCTCTTATTTCTGATATATCAATCCATTTTTCAAGCTGATGAAGAATGCGCTTTGAGCAAGATTTATTCGGACAATATAATCTAGTTCCTTCATTTTTAAGTTTTTTACCGCAAACTCCACATACTTTAGGAATTTCGATAGGCGTTGTTTCGGAAAACAGCAAACCGTCTGTTTTTTGTTTCACAACTGCTTCTATTTTTGGAATTATTTCGCCACGTTTTGTAACAACTATATGACTTCCGATTTCAATGCCCAATTCTTTTATTATATTTGGATTTACAAGGCTTGCTCTTGAAACTTTTGTGCCTGCAAGATCTACCGTATCAAATTCTGCAACAGGCGTATATGTTGCACCATTTTCATTCCAAATTACACGCCGTAAAATTGAAACAGCTTCTTCAAGACTGAACTTGAAAGCAATTTGTTTCTCTGGTCTGTTTCTTTTTGCATCGTCAATATCAATCTGTTTATTTTTTATTACAAGTCCATCAATATCAAAACGGAGTGTTTTCCTAATTTCCATAACTTCTGCACGATACTCTATTACACTTTTTGCATCGTTGCATATTTTTACAGGAACTGTTTTGAAACCGGCTTTTGAAAGCCAATTTATTTTTTGAATTTCATCTTGAAACGGAGAATTATTTTCACCAAAATCTGTAAAAAAGGCGTCATAGCAGATAATTTCAAGATATTCAGAACCTTCTCCGTCTTTTCGTTTCATCAAGCCGTTTGCAGCATTTCGGCAATTTGCTTTATCGCTAAAATATTTTTCATAAACATCGTGGCTCATAATTACTTCGGCGCGCACACCTCCGGTATAAGGACCGTCCAGAATAGTAACTAATCCTTTCATTTTTAATACATTTTTAGTAATATCGTCGCCTATAACACCGTCGCCACGTGTAACTGCACATAAAAACTTACCTGAATCATATTGAAGTTCAAGACTTGCTCCGTCAAGTTTATACTCTACAATATATTCTTCAAAATTATGCTTGTTTGCCCAAGCTAAAAATTGCTCCGGATTTGCAGCTTTTTCTAAACTTCCCATAGGAATTCTATGTTTGACTTTTTCAAAAATTCCTCCGGAAACAACTTGGTCTGAAATATCTGAACCTATTTCTTGCAAAATTTTATGTTCTGGAGCTATTTTTTTTAATTCATCCCATAGCGCATCAAATTCTGCATCAGAAATTTCAGCTTCGCCGCTGTAATAAGAGTTTTGATATTTTTTTATTTTTTTTGCAAGTTCTTCGATTTTTTTTGAATTTTCCATATTTATTCTGATTTTTCAAAAATCAATTCGTATATTTCTCTTTCTGCAGAAAGACCTTTTTGTTCAAAGCGAGTTTCAGGACGCCACTTTTGATGTGGTGCATAAGAATCATAACGATTTATGAGCTTTTCTGTTTGAGATAATTCTTCAAGAGCAAATTCCGCATATGGCTCCCAGTCTGTTGCCATATAAATATATCCGCCTGTCGAAAGTTTCGACGCAAGCAGGTTCGTTACAGGTCGCTGCATTAATCTTCTTTTATAATGTTTCTTTTTTGGCCACGGATCAGGAAAAAAAACATGAAAAGCTGAAATGGAATTATCCTGAAGCATTGTTTCAAGAACTTCAACTGCATCATGTTGAATTATATATAGATTGTGTAAATCTTTGTTTCTAATTTCTCCCAGCAATTTACCAACGCCCGGAGTATGGACTTCAATTCCAAGATAATTTTTATCGGGATTTTGTTCTGCAATTATTGCAGTTGCTTTACCCATTCCAAAACCAATTTCAACGACAACAGGATTCATGTTATCAAATACATCAATAAAATTTAGTGCAGACGGCGTATAAGGAATGCGCCAGCGTCCAGACAATTCATTATAATCACGCTGTTGTGCTTCTGTCATTCGACCTTGCCTAAGCACAAAAGTTTTGATTGCTCGTTGAACAGTCTGATGTTGCTTTTCTTTCATAATTGTCCTTAAGATTTTTTTTTAGCACTCTTCGCTTTTTTATCCAAATTAAGCGGTGGAGAAAGAACGGCATAAGTTTTATCATTTGAAATCCATAAAGTGCGCATCAAAACAGCATTGGAAATGTTTTCAGCATATAAAGATATACTCTTCTCTGCACTTTTAGGTTCGCAATGCAAAAGCATACCGTCAACATCATAAAATACTATATACTGTTGTAAAACTTTTTGATAGTCCTCAAGTGTCAAAAAAGTTTTGTAATTTTCCATCAAAATTTTTTTTGGATAATTTAGATAGATAGATTTTTCAACAATATCTGTGGTTGAATCTACGATAGTTAGCAAAAATTTTCCATGTGGCAGACTAGAATTTCTTGGAATGCGTAATGCCGAAGAACCTGCCCATTTTCCTTGAGATGAATAAATGTATTGGAAATCAGAAATTGTCCATACTAAACCAAGATTTTCAGATGATAACTGAATTAATTTAAGATATCCAATTTCACCTGCGGTCTGAACAAAAGCACATATGCGAAATTCAGCTTTGCCGGAATCATCTTCATATGAAAAAACAGGACAAACAAGATAATTGTTTATTTCCAGTTTATCCTGCGTGCAAGATATAAAACAAAAAATACCCGCACACAGAACATAAAAGAAAGAACGCATTTAGAAGTTAAAACTCAGCGTAATAACCGTCAAATCGTTTGTAGAAAACTGATTAACAATAGAATCAAATTTAACATTAACTTTTTGACAAGCTTCGCTTAAATAAGAAAGATAATACAATCCAAGACTTGAATCATCTTGACCTGTAGCATCGCTATTATAAAAATCAATAAGAGTTTTATCTTTTGAAGCAGCAGCTTTTGTTTTGTCTACGCTTTCTTTAATTTCATCGTAGACATCTTCTTTATTGTAAAGTGTTATTTGCAAACGGTTTTGCATACCAATAGAGTTAGAAGAACCGCCACCAAAACGCCATGAAATGGAAATAAATTCATGTTTTCGTGTTATTTCACTGATGATTTTTTTTCTAATATCAGGATCATATATAGCGGCAGTTTCATCCATAATGCCTCTATACATAATTTTAGCTTCTTTTCTAAAGTTATTATTTTCGCTGTTTATTGCAAGTTCCATTAACATAAGTGCTATGTATTCTGCAATTTGGCTTTTTTCCATAAAATTTTGCAACGTAGGTTGTATAATACGTTGAATTATAGCAAAATCATCATCTTTAAAAAACCGTAACATTAAATACCAAGAATAGAGACTCAAATTATCAAGATATTTCTCTGATAGCAAAAGCTGAACATTTTTTTCTTCAATACTTATATCTTTTCTGGACATAATCTTCGCAAGAACAGGTTTTAGAAGATCTTCTTTTGTCGTTTGGTATTGCTTTTCCATTACAAGTAATTTTGCACGCAATGCTGCTGTAGACATTTCAGTTTTAGCATCAAACATATGAGCCGGATTTAATCTGTTATATTTCTTTATTATTTCAGTATCAAAAATTTGATTCAAAACAAGCTTGTCCATTTGTTTATATAAAACACTGTAAACTGTCAGTTTTGATAAATCAAGAATATCTTGTCGTGAAGACGAAAATTCCGGCATAGAGATTTCTAATTGTTTAATATAATCAGCAAGAAACATACGCTGCAAAAGCGACGGAGAAATTGATGAAGTTTCGATTCCAAATTCTTCCGTATTATCAGCCAGTCGAATTCTTTTCAGTTTTGTTCTTTTATTGATGAACTGACTTGAACCTTCCTGCGTAAATATTATACGCAACGGTAACGAGAGAGTAGCTTTTTTTGATACAGCAGACATATGTATTCCTAAAAATTTTTTTATAGCACGGCAAAAAATTTTAACAATGCTTCGATTAATCATACACCATTTTTACTATTTTGAAAACAAGTTTTTAACAGAAGTGTTTTTATGGTAAGCAGTAAAATATAATTCCCCATAAAGAAAGGTTTCCAACCAACTGTTATAATGGAAATTGAAAGACCAAACAACAGGAGGAAGAAAACCTTTATGGAAAGCATATCACGAAAA
>JAAYQG010000103.1 GCA_012519415.1 Treponema sp.
GCCTGGCTAGAGCGCTGCGTTCGGGACGCAGAGGCCGGAGGTTCAAATCCTCTCACCCCGACCATCTCTTTTTTGCTTATTATCAAGCATTTATGAAAAGTATTCATTTTTCATATTATAAAAAAAAGACAAATATCCCAAAAATCGCCCCAAATATTCAAAAATTCTTTAGGACTCTTGTGTAAAGTGTCCTATGTTGTTGAATATAATACTATGATGTTCATGGCTTATTCCCATGAGGTGAAAAACACAAAACATAGTATTAGGAGGCCGATTATGGCAAGAAAAAAAACATTAAATCCGAAATTGTTTCAGAAAGGTAAAGGCAATTATCGTTTCCGTAGGTTCATCAATGGTAAAGACAAAGAATTCAATACTAAAACTACAGACCGCAAAGAAGCGGAAAAGTTTGTAGCTGAATATCTTAGTGCTGAAAGACTGGCAGAAGAACAACTTAGAAAAAAGAAAAATCCAGCCCAAATAACTAAATTGGTAATGGAGACTATTGATTCTAATTATGAACAATTGCCTCTGGAAGATGTTTTTGAGCTATGGTATAGCCACTCTCCCAACTTTAGCACTACTTCTGAAGCCCATCAGCAAAAAAGAAAAGCATGGTTCACTAAGTTTGTCAATTTCTGTCTTTCGCAAGGTCTAACCTCTTTTGACGAAGTTAATGAAAGTATAGCCATTCGCTTTAAGTCTTTTCTGTTGAAAGAGCGATATTCACCGAGAAACATGAATGAATATTTGGCTTTTCTTTCTAGTGTCTATAAAATGATTGACCGCTTAAAATCACTACCCTTTCGTAATCCTTTTGTCCCAGAAGTTATTCAACCACAGAAGGTATCCAAAGTTGGCGAAAAAAAGGAAGAATAGATAAACAACGTGATAAACGTGATAGGGGCGTGATAGTTTTTAAAAACTTCTATCACGCCTTTACTCTTTGTCTATCAGAGGGTTAGGCTTTGGCGTGATGGTTGTGATAGTTTTTTCTAGAAAGTTTTTGAGTAAAATAGAAAAAAGAAGAAAAAAGAAATGCAAAAAAGTGTCACGACTGTCACGGCGGGACACTTGGCAGAATGAAACCAAGGTCAAAAAGTACGAATGAACCAGACATCCAATGTCCACCCACTAGCACTGGCTAACTCAAATATAGCGTAAAGGAAGTTCAGTCCCTGTTATCGGTACCGATTATCGGTAATTCATCGGTAACGTATCGGTAAAATCATCGGTAGAATTGTTATTTCTGGGAGAGTAGGTTTTGGGTATTAATATGACTATAAGTTATAGATAATTTCGTTTTATAACAGTTTGATTTTAATTGTTGTTATAGTAAAATGTGGGTATGCACTTGACACAACTTTTTTGGAAGATGGCACAATATATGGGCATTGCTACCATAATGCTATCGCAATATGCTGTATCCGGTTGTGTAAAGTGCATACCCCATTAGTAAAATAATAAATGTGTTCTGCAAAATTCGTTAACCACTTAATAATCAACGACTTTTACTCGTTTTTTTCTTGAAATCTCCTCCTGTTGGCGATATATTGTAATGTGTTGATGAACAACAACATAAGCACCAAA
>JAAYQG010000104.1 GCA_012519415.1 Treponema sp.
AAACTACAAGGCTTTTTTATTTGTTTTAGGTTCGCATAAGGATTATGCTACAAATTTGGGATTAAGCTAGCGAAACTCGTAGTTTTTTATGAAAAAAACTACAAGGCTTTTTTATGTTGTTTGGGTTCGCTTAGGATTATGCTACAAATTTGGGATTGAGCTGGCGAAACTCGTAGTTTTTTATGAAAAAAACTACAAGGCTTTTTTATTTGTTTTAGGTTCGCATAAGGATTATGCTACAAATTTGGGATTAAGCTAGCGAAACTCGTAGTTTTTTATGAAAAAAACTACAAGGCTTTTTTATGTTGTTTTAGGTTCGCATAAGGATTATGCTACAAATTTAGGATTAAGCTAGCGAAACTCGCTTTTCATTTTGTTTAAGGTCGTAAACTGTATGATATTGGATTTTTCACACAGTTTACGAAATCTTATTCTTTGGGGCGCAAGTCGTTTACGCGTTTGGCTTTAGTTTCAGCTTGCGGAATCGAACATGGTTCTTTAAGTTCTATTACAGGACTTATAGTAATTAATGCCTGAATTTCGCTTTTTAGAATGTCGCGTAAGTTGTTCAAAACTCGTGCATCGTCGGCAAAAACAGCCGGAGTAACTTCAACTTGAACAGTAAGGCGATCCAGATCACCTTTTTTGTCAACAATAATAAGGTAGTTTGCGCCGACACCTTCAGCTTTAAGAAGTACTTCTTCAATCTGACTTGGAAACACATTTACGCCGTTAATAATTAGCATATCATCTGTGCGACCTGTAAAACGTGCAATGCGGCGGTGTGTTCTGCCACATGCACATGGTTCTGTAATAACATGAGTAAGGTCGCGCGTACGATAGCGCAAAAGCGGCATTGCATCGCGACAAAGGATTGTCATTACAAGCTCACCCTCTTCACCGTCTTCTACCGGCTCAAGCGTATCGGGGTTGATAATTTCCATTATATAGCGATCTTCCCAAACATGCATGCCCTGCCGTAGCTGGCACTCAAACGCAACACCCGGACCGTTAAGCTCGCTCATGCCGTAGCAGTTGTAAACTTCGATTTTTAAACTTTCTTCCATCTTGTTGCGAAGTTGTTCAGAATAGGGTTCAGCACCGGAAATACCGATTCTCCATTTGAATTCATCACGTTTATATTCACTTTCCAACATTGCCTGATGAAGATGAAGCATATAACTTGGAGTTGCATGAGTTACACTTGTACCAAAATCATGCATAAATTTAATTTGGCGCAAAGTATTTCCGCTTGATGTTGGAACAACTGTCATGCCTAACTTTTCTGCACCATAATGGAAACTCATACCGCCTGTAAAAAGCCCGTAAGTCATCATATTTTGGCATGTATCGTAGCGGTTGCATCCGGCAGCAGCAAGCCCTCGTGCCATTGTATCTGCTGCCATATCAACATCTTTTGCGGTAAGATAAATAACAGTAGGCGTACCTGTTGTGCCGCTTGAAGCATGAACACGGACAACTTCAGAATGAGGAACTGCAAGAAGTCCATAAGGATAAACTTCTCGCAAATCGTGTTTTGTTGTAAACGGAATACGTCGCAAATCGTCAAGCGATTTAATATCATTCGGACTTGTAATGTTAACTTTTGTAAGACGTTCTTTATAAAAAGATGTCAAGAGAGCATTTTCAATTTGCTTTTTAAGCAACTCAAGCTGAATTGTTTCAATTTCATCGCGGCTCATTGTTTCCGCTTTTTTATCCCAAAATGAAAATTCTTTGTATGCCATTTTCATTCCTTTATTATGAATTTGCACCTAACTCAAGTGCTTTCATGTTGATATCAACAAGTTTCGGATCTTTTATTGCAAACCGATTATGAACAGATTTTTCAATCGTTTCTTTTTTAAGCGGAAGATATTTCAACGCAGCACCGATAAGCACCATATTTTCCGTTTTGACATTTCCGGCTTCTTTTGCAAGCTCGGAAGTCTTTACAATATAAGCTTTTGGCATTTTCTTAATTGTTGCATAAATAGTTTCTGTTGCTGGATAATTGTCTATATTTATAAACGGTTCAGCAGAAGTAACAACAACACCTTCAGGTTTCAGCCATGTTAAATATCTAAGACTTTCAAGCGGTTCCATTGAAAGAATCATATCAGCTTTGCCAGACGGAATTAAATCGCTTGCTATTACAGAATCTGAAATACGAAGATGAGCCTGCACACCGCCGCCTCTTTGGCTCATTCCATGAACTTCAGACTGACGAACTTTTAAGCCTTCTTTCATGGCAGATTCCGCAATAATTGCAGCCAAAGATAAAACACCTTGCCCGCCTACTCCCACAAGTAAAATATCATATGTCATTTTTTGCCTTCTTGTTTCTAATTCTGAATGCTTCCAAACATTCACGCACCATAATTACAACTGAAACTCCGCGATATTCAGCTTCTTCAATAAGCACTTTTGCATTTGCTTCTCTGTTTGCAGGATTTGTTGCAAGAATGCGAATATGCTCAGGTTCAACACCTAGACCTTTTATAAGCGGTTCAAACTGGCTTGACGACAACATTGTCGGCTGGCATCCTGTCATTGCAACAATTGTGTTATCCAAGAGCACAACAGTTACGGGCGTTTTTGTTGCAACACAATCTACAAGATTTGTAATTCCTGAATGGAGGAACGTCGAATCTCCGATTACGCCGAATGTGTATTTTACACCTGCTTGACTTGCACCACGCGCCATGCCAATTGAAGCTCCCATACATACAATCGTTTCTATAGCATTAAGAGGAGCGGCTCCGCCAAGCGCATAACATCCAATATCAGCATTAACAACAACATTATCTTTGCCCGCTTTTTCAACAAGGGAAGCTACCGCACTATTAAGCGATATATATGAATCTATATGTGGACAACCTTTGCACAACTGCGGCGGACGACCGGGCAAGTTCGCACAAGCGTCTTTTAGACCGGCAGTTTCAGAAAGCATAGTTTTATTCGGCTCCAAGCCTAAAGCTTTTCGCACTAAATCCGGATTGAGCTCGCCGGTTCTAGGCAAATGACCTGTAAATTTACCTAAAACTTGTGTATACTGCGGCAAAACGCTGGAAAGCTGTTTTTCTAAAAACGGCTGACCTTCTTCAATTATAAGAATTGTCTTTGCTATTTCTGCAAGTTTTTTGATTGAATCAACAGGCAACGGCAAAGTTCCAATATGAAGAGTTGAAGGGATTCCAAGCCCTGCAAACATCTTTTCACAATGAGCTTTATAATCAGGAAGATTTTCAAGAAAATAATTTCTGCCGATTCCGCTTGTAATAATTGCAAGGTCTGTGCGCTTTTTGTTAAGCACAAGCGGATTACTACTTGAAGAAGTTGCGTATGCAATAAGTTCGTCTTGCTTTGCAATCATTTTTTCATAATTTTTGCGCGCAAGAGCCGGAACCAACATCCATTCTTTTCTGTCTGCTTTTTCAAGTTTGTTTTGAGAGCGAATTTTTGATTCGTCTACATTTACAACTGCTCGGCTGTGAGAAAGACGTGTTACAAAGCGCATAATTACCGGCACATTATATTTTTCTGAAACATTAAAAGCTTCAAAAGCCATTTCATAAGCTTCTTGCTGTGTTGCAGGCTCAAAACAAGGAACCATTGCAAAATCTGCATAAAAACGGCTGTCTTGCTCACCTTGACTTGAGTGCATACTCGGATCATCTGCAACGGCAATTATAAGACCGCCTTTTATGCCGCAAAGAGAAGCATTCATAAAAGGGTCTGCCGCAACGTTTAAGCCAACATGCTTCATTGTTACTACAGCACGTCTGCCTGAAAAAGAAACGCCGAGTGCTGCCTCAAGTGCTGTTTTTTCATTGGAACACCATTGTGCGACAGGTGTATTCTCACAAGATTCCCTGTTGCGCTCATAATTATCAATCAAATACTCCATAATTTCAGTTGAAGGAGTACCCGGATACCCAAAAGCAGCAGACAAACCGGCATGAAGCGTTCCAAGCGCGAAAGCTTCATCGCCCAATAAAACCATATCTTTCATATTCTTCCCATAAAAAGTTAAACTGAACTTATTACCATGCCTAAAAGAATAGAAAATTTGCAACGCAAACTTTAGCAAGGCAAAAGTTAAAATTATAGAAAACACCGAAAACAAAACTGCTTTCGGATTTTCTTAATTTATTCAATTTTACAAAATACAACTTAAAGTGTCCATATAAGTTTATATATCAAGTTTTATAAACTCAAACAAAATCTTAAAGCGAGTCTTAACTCCTTTTTCAAGAGAGGACAGCAGCTCGAATGATTATGCGAATCATCTAAATAGTATCAACTTGTTATACTTTCGGGCTTTGTTGATTTGGCGGCGCGAATGCGGTTGAAATAATTGAACTATTAACTTTAGGCGTAAAAATGCTTACAATCGGAACAACAATAAATGGAACAATAATTGCAATAGAAGCAGCTAGTGCAGAGTTTGCAGCTCCTAAAGTTAATGTTAAAATAATCGCAGTGCCTGCACCGCTGTAAATTCCTGCATACGCAGCGGCTTTTGTAATTTTTTTTGAGTAAATACCCAAAAGATACGGAGCAAGAAAAGCTCCGGACAAAACTCCCCAAGATAAAGATTGCATTGTTACAATAAATCCCAACTGAAGCTTAGAAATAATATATGTTGCAAGAATAAAAACAGTGCTTAAAACACGCATTAAAGTTACTGATGTTTTTTCATTTAAATCTCTATGCAGATAGCCTTTGTATAAATCAACAGTAATAGACGAAGCACTTACAAGCACAAGCGAAGCAAGCGATGACATTGAAGCTGACAAAATCAAGAGCATAATAATCGCAATAAGTGCTTCAGGCAACTTAGAAGAAAGAATGTTCGGCATAATCTGGTCAAAATTAATTCCGCCGTTTGCAAGACGAGGAACTGTATCTAAATCCATAAAAACATGTGAAAGAATACCAGAACCATATGCTGTAACACCAATTACAAGAGAAAAAATCGTTGTAATTAAAGCGGCTTTTGGAATAATAGTTTCGTTCTTAATTGCATAGAATTTCTGAACCATTTGCGGCAGTCCCCAAGATCCGACACTCGTCATAAAAACGAGCGAGGCAATCGTAAGCCACGAAGGTTGCTGTGCCGGTGGAACATGAACTTGATAATTAATATTTACAGTATGAATTGCTTCCGACAAGCCACCGGCTTTGCCAACAAGCACTGTAAGCATGATTATTGCACCAACAAGCATGATAATGCCTTGAATAAAAGATGTAACTGTAACGGCAAGATGACCACCAAGCACAAGATAAACACCGGTAATTGCAACCAGTACAATCAATGCAAAATCAAATGAAATATTGAATGTTGATTCAAAAAGATGCCCCAATCCTTTAAAAATTGAAGCGGAATAAGGCAGAAGAAAAACAAAGATAATAATAGCCGAAATCATTTTGATATGCTCGCTATCATAACGTGCTTCAAGGAATTCTGGCATAGTCATTGTGTTTAAATTCTGCGTCATTCGTCGAGTACGTTTTGCAAGAATGAACCATGCGGCAAGCGCACCGACAATAGCATTACCGATACCAATCAATAGTGCCGAAGTACCAAAATTCCATCCTTGTCTACCTGCAAAACCAATAAAGATAGATGCAGAAAAATACGTTGTGCCATACGCAAAAGCACTCATCCAAGGACCTATAGAACGGCCACCCAAGAAAAAATCATTGAGGGTTGTTGTCTTGCGCATTCCCCAAATACCAACACAAATCATAACTGCAAGATATACAAGCAGCAAAACAAGACTTGCCATAAGAACTCCCTAAAACAAGCGTAAGCCCGTCTTTTTGCCTATAAAAGCAAAATAGATTATCTAAAAGACAGTCTGAACATATTTGGTTTACACTTATATTTTATTTTGTATAGATAAATATAGTAGACCTATTCAAGAAACACAAGCTATATATATAGTATTTAAGAAAAAATAATCTGATTAATTTCAAAAACTACTATACAATATATTAGGTTAAATGCCGAGTTTTATAAAATCAAACAAATATTCAATAGTGTCCAGTATTGTTCCCAAATTTGTAGATTAAACCCATTGCGAAACGCTGTCCCCAAAGCGATAATTCATGCTAAAATGGCTACATGATTACAGATATTTTACTTGTAGCAGGAGCTGCACTGTTGCTTTTTGTCGGTTTTCTCGGCACGTTTGTACCGATTATTCCTGGCGCACCTCTTGCATGGGCAGGGCTACTGCTGGCTTTTTTTTCTAATCAATGCAATATTTCACCTACAGCATTAATTATCACTGCAATAGTTGCAATTGTTGTTTCAGTTCTTGATAACTTTTTCCCTATTCTTGCAACAAAAAAATCAGGCGGAAGCAAAGCCGGTACAATCGGCGCAACGCTGGGGTTAATAGTCGGGCTTTTTTTAGGTCCAATCGGTATAATTGCAGGACCTTTTGCAGGTGCGTTTATAGGTGAATTGATTCATGACAACAAAAACACGGACAGGGCATTCAAAGCTGCATGGGGTGCTTTTTTAGGTTTTTTATACGGAACAGGAATTAAAATGATTGCGGTTGCTTCTTTTATAACAATTTTTGTACTTTCATTTAGGAAATAAAATGAGCAAAGTTGAACGATATTGGCTTGATTTTCTCAAAACTCAAAACATAAACAAAGATGTTTCTTTTGCAGGTGAACTTTCTTTTGAAGATACTGATGAACAATCCATTGGGGAACTAACGCTTATTTTGTGCGGAAAAAAAAGAGCTTTTACTTCGGCACTTGAGTCATTTAAACTGAATAATGAAAAACTACCTCAAAAAAATGCTTTTTCAGTCTTAACAGATTGGAACGGCGAACCGAAAGGCATAATACAGACAACAAACGTTACGATTCTTCCGTTTGAGGATGTTACATGGGAAATGGCACAAAAAGAGGGAGAAGACACAAATCTTGAGGAATATCGTCAAAGATACGCCGATTTTTTTGAATATGACAGCAGTATCATGGGCTATGACTTCAAGCCGTCAATGCTAGTTGTTTTTGAAGAATTTGGGTTTTGCGTTTGGGATTGAGCTACAAATTTGGGATTAATCCGGCAAAACCCCAAGTTTTCGTGAACGAAAACTTGAAGATTGGGCATTTGGGATTGAGCTACAAATTTGGGATTAATCCGGCAAAACCCCAAGTTTTCGTGAACGAAAACTTGAAGATTGGG
>JAAYQG010000105.1 GCA_012519415.1 Treponema sp.
AGAAGAAACTTTGTAAGACTTCGTTCATTTGAGATACAGACAATTTGTACAACATGCCAACCAGCTGGAATTGTCGTAGCTTTCTTAACATCACCAAGAAATGAACCTTTAGAAAGCATCAATTCATTCAGTCCCAATGTGTACTCCACAATGATTTGCTTTTTATGTGCCTCAGCAAATGCTACACATCCAACAATCATGACCATCAACAAAATAGCAATAATCTTTTTCATTTTAAGCTTCCTAAGCTTTAATGTATTTATTACACTTAAAACAGTACCAGCCTTCTGGTCTGGAATGTATTAAGTATCTTTTACAATATGGACAAATCATAATCTATATTTCCAATTCAATTGTTGTAACTTCTTGGAAATGAATACAAGCTGGAATGTCTTCAATAGATAACTGCTGAACACCTGTTGTAATACCAAGCTTATCTTTGAAATGTATATGTGAAATTAACTAAAATTATTCACCGTCAATAGCAACGCCGTGTCGTTTTTGTTGAAATTTTTTTAACATTGCTACTCCATTTTTCTTATCATTATAGATGAAACCGCCATTCCAGTATTCCAGTGCTGCAAAAAGAGCATTTCCACCGTCATGTTCATCACTTTTTTGTGTTCTAAAAGAAACATAAGAAGCTAATTCTTCAAAGTTCTGTGAGTGAAGGCATTCAAGTCTTTTACGGTTAAATTCATTCCAACGCTCAATATCATTAAAACCTTCACCTTCATCTTCAACAATAAGATGTGCGTGGGTAGGGCTGAAAGAATACCATACTCTAACTTTTTTATTTATGTCGCAGTTGTTCCCGTGTTTTACGCCGTTCTTGATAACTTCGCTAATTTGTTGCTCAAGAAGGTTTATTTCTTTGATTTCAAGAGGTGCAGACTGAACTATCAATAACGTAAAATAACGAATTTGACGAAAGTCTGACGGAAATTCTTTATACAACATATTAGATTTGTCAAAGAGAGGATTACTTCCATCGGATATAAGTTTTTTATTAATCATGTGTTCCTCTTTTATTTTATAAATTATTTTTATTTAATTTTCGTTTATTTGCAACAATGCTTCTTCAACACTATTAGCGATTGGAAAGTATCCCATAAGTTTAGTCAATTCAATAACTTTTTTGACCGACCCATGAATGTTAGCAATTGATAATTTTAAATTCATCTTTTTTACTGTAGAACAGATATAAATCAACGCACCAATTCCTGATGAGTCGATATAATCAACTTGTTCAAGATTGATTATAAAATACTGTACGTTCTTTTCAAGCATTTTCATAACCAGTTCTTTCAGTTTATATGAATTATACAAATCCATCTCACCGTTCACATCGATGATATAAACTTCGCCATTTTTCCTGATTTTCAGTTCCATTTATTTGCTCCTAATTAAATCCAAAGTTATTATAATATATATATAATAAATCACAATTCATTATATGTAAAGCAAAAAACTAACGATATACAATGCAAAAACTCCAATATTATTGAATTTTAATAATTAACAATGTTTGGTCATCATGCTGTCTTGCATTGCCGCAAAAGTCTTTTATGCTATTCTTGATTTTTGCGGATATATCAGAAGCTTTTAGCTTTGCATTTTCAATAATAAGATGCTTTATGCGTTCAACACCATATTGCCTGTTGTTAGAATCAACCGCTTCTATAAGACCGTCTGTGTAAAGAACGATAATATCACCAGATTTCACAGGAAATTCTTTATCAGTATATATTGTAGATTTATCAACACCGATCGGATCACTTTTTGTTTGAAACGATTTAATTTCATTTGTTTCATTATGATAAACTAAAACAGGCGCATTTCCCGCTGTAGCAATCTGAATAATTTTACGTTCTGAATCATAATTTGCAAGTGCAAGGCTTGCAAAATGATCAATATTGATTTTACCTGTTATGCCGCGATTTGTCCAGGTAAGGATTGTTGCGGCAGTTTGTTGTGTATTTACAATAAGCTGCATTATTGCACGAATCATTACCATGACAATTAAGGAATTCATACCTTTGCCTGCAACATCGGCTAAAATAAAAGCTATGCGGTCTTTTCTCGATGGAATAATATCGAAATAATCGCCACAGACACCTTCTGCACTTGTAAAAAAACTGTCAAAAGATGCTCCGGGAATTGTAAACGAGTTTTTTCCATGAATGCTTTTTTGCAACTGAGATGCAATTTCCGATTCCCTTGTGAGTTCCGAATGTTCTGTAATTTCTTGATAAGAATAAACATTTTGAATAGCACCAGAAGCAAAATTTGTAAGAATCTGAGCTCTTGAAAATTCTTTATCATTAAATTTGGGGCTATCTGCTTTTCTAGCTAGTGCTAATACTCCTATTACAGAATCTTTAATTATCATTGGGATAATAATATAGCTTCCAAGTTTTAAGAAATCCTCCGGTTCATTTTGGAAAAACCTATTATCGTTTAATGGATCTGTTATAAGCTCCGGTTTGCCTGTTGTTGCGACTATTCCAAAAATTGTTTCGCCAAACGGGAATTGTGCGAATCTAAAACTTGTTTCAACTCTTACAATTTTATGCGGTAAATCTTGTGGCAGTTTATAAGGCGGCGGAAAAGTACCGGAAAAATTTTTAACTGTAATAACATCATCAAATTCATCAACAAGAAGAATTGCACCGCCGTCAGCTTCAGTTATTTCAATTACAGATTTATTAATTGTATCAAGCAGATTTAGAAGACCTTTGTCGTCAGCGAAAGAATCTGAAGCTTTTACCATAAAATCTTTTCCCGCCTCAAGGATAGCAGATTCCTTCTCTTTGTCCTTTTCAACTTCAGGGTCAAAAACAGGCATATCTTCTTCAACTTGAATATCATCAAACGGTTCGTCGATTTTATGCTGAACAGATTCTATTTTTTTTCGTGCAAACAAAAGAGTAATACAATAAATTAGAAGTGCAAAACCTAAAAAAACAAAATTTCCAATAAAAAAATATAAAATTGCTCCTGTTAAAATTACGATACAAGCTATAATTTCAAACATGATGTTGCCATTGTTTGTTTTCTTTTTAGATATAGCTAATATCAATGCAAAAACAACCAAACCTGCAATTCCTGCAATTAACGCGATAATGGAAAGAATGTCGTTAGTTATGAACAAATTTATCTCTCTTTCGCAGTAATAACTTTTAGCTTATTCTGCTATTTTGTTTTTAAAATCTTATCACTCTTAGTTCAAGCAGTCAAGATTTTGATTTTTTATTTTTAAAAAAATTGCTGAAAAATCCTATTCCAAACTGTCTTGTAAAACCGTCTGTAATATCATCAAGCTCAATGTCGCTTCCGAATTTTGCTTTAAGTTCGTCCCAATATTTTATAAGCCAAACATACATATCGCTTGTAGTTCTGCCTCTGAATTTGCGCATTAGTTTTCGTTTTTTTATAACTGTAACAACAGGGCAGTAAACATTTTCATACCACGAAAGTACCGCATCTGGCATAGATATTTCTTCCGTTTTGTCTAAATTAATAAAATATTTATGGGTAAGAATATGATTATATATTACATCATACTGTCCTGCCGTAGAAAAATCAAGCTTCCAAAAATCTGTAATATCTCCAAAAGCTGTTTCCATGTAAAAAACTCTTTTTTCGTACTCTATAACTTTTTTTTGAATTTCAGTTCTTGACATACCCGCTTTGAGCTTAATTTCACTTTTAAGGCTAACAACTTCTGCATCGATACATTCAACACCTTTAGTGCGTGCAACAGAAACACGATGATTCCCGTCTCGCACAAAATAAAGCCCGCCGATTTCATAAAGCTTTATAGGAGGAAGAATTACATCTGTTAAATGTGCTTCATCAATTCTTGCCCAGCGTGTCTTTAAGTGAATATTTTTAGGAAAAAAGTGTTTGTCAAAATCATAATATCGACCTTCGCTTCCTGCTATTAAATTTATAGGCACTTCCTGCATTCCAAGATAAACCTCATTTTGAGGTTTGAGCATTTGTTTGACATCATTGAAAGATAAAAGCTTACTTTCCTCTTGATTTATGAAAGATTGAATTTCATTAAAAAGTGCTTTATTTCTTGCTTTAAAAAAATCATCTTCTGTTTGAGCTTTTAAACTCATAAAATCTCCTGTAAGTACAAATAATGTTTTATATTAAAATTAAAAAATCGAATTATTTAAATTTTTTAGAATCAATCTCCAATATATAATGACTGAATGCATTTATAATAGTTGTATTTTCAAATTGTGAAACACGTGTATCTTGTATATCATATAAATGAATATGACCATGAATCATATAAGCCGGTTTAAATTTTTCAAGAAACCATCTGTAGCATTTGAAACCTCTATGGCATGGATCTTTTCTATCATGTATTTCAAACGGGGGAGTATGTGTTAAAAAAATATCAAGATAGCGTCCATATTTTAGTTTATTGAGAATCAAGCGAGGAACCATAAACATAAGCTTTATAAACATTTGTCTATCTGTATATTGATTAAGTCCGTTATTATATCGTATTGAGCCTGATGCACCTGCAATAAGAATATTGTTTTCTATTCTTGCTGTTTTAAAACCTACATAATGCGCACCATGGAAATGAGAGAGTTTACATGATTCGTAAGGTTTGTAACTTTCCATTGGAAAAGCATTTCTATGATAAAATGCAAAATCTTTCAAGTTGTGATTTCCAAAAATAAAATACGCAGGCTTGTTCAATGTTGAAACAATAAAATCTACATATTCCATTGGTAAATCGCCGGCACATAAGATAATATCAATATCATTAAAATATTCTTTTGCGGAACTACTATACACTAACGGATCTATTTGGTCTGAAACACAAAGAATTTTCATATTTTAGCCTGCATTAGCAAGTAGCGTATCAAGCTTTTGCTTGTCAATTAATTCAAACGGTCTTCCGTCAGCAAATTTTAATGCCGGACTTGTGAACCCTGCTGTTGTGCATATAATACAATTGCTAATGTTTCTTTTTTTCATATTTTCCAAAGTTCTTCTTAAAAAATTTTCATCAATGGGGGTATTTTCCCTGAAAAAATATAAAAGTGTTTGTTGAACACGATTATTCTTCCATTCATCTTTGTTTGTTTTTTCAGTCTGAGGAACTGCTGTTATAGAAACACCGCCTCTTTCGGATTGAGTATCAGTCGCAGTTAGTTTGAAAACCGAAGCAGTAAGAGTTTGACATAAAAAACTAAATTCTGTAACCGAGCTTGTTAGATAATCTTTCATAAGATCGTTTGTTTGAATATCCTGATATTCTGCAAGTTTATTATTTACATCTTTAAAGTTGCGTTTTACTTTTGATATTAATTCCCATTGTTTTATAGCATTATCTAAGTTACGCATTTTTTCATAACAGAAAGCAAGATAATATCTGGAATATATTGTTTCGATAGAATCATTTGCTTGAGAAACACTTACAGCCCGTTCAAGTTCAATAGTTGCTTTTTCATAACTTTTGACTTCAATATAACAAAGACCTCTTTCAAGAAAAGATCGTTGTTTATAAACAGGGTCGCGTAATGATTTTTCAAAAGCGTTAATTGCTTCTGAAAATGCTCTTTCGGTTTTTAAAATTTTTCCAAGATGATAATAGTATTGATATGCTCTTGGGTTTAGTTTTATGGCATATTCAATTTCTTTTTTTGCTTCAACGAATTGTTTTGTTTTAAAAAAAATAACGCCAAGGGCAGAGTGAGCGTCGGCATTTTTATCATTTATTTGAATTGCAAGTTTATAGTATTTAAATGCTTGTTCTATTTTTTCACGCTTTTCAAATAAACGCCCTGCTTGATAAAAATTATCATCATTATTCGGTTCTTGTTTTGTAAGCATGAGATATTCTTTTAGTGCTTCTTCATGTTGTTCGTAATGTTCATAAAGTTTTGCAATATCATGACGAAAATCTATTTCAGAGAAGCCTACGGCGAATTCTGCATTTTTATTAAGATAATCAAAAACTTGCATAGCAATGTCATACTTTTTGTCTGCAATATAAGCTTTGCCTAAATAATAGTGTGCAAGAGCATTGCTGTTATCCTTTTGAACGAGGCTTTTCCCAAGTTTAATAGCCGCTGTGTAATTTCCTTCTTTTGTAAGTCTAGCAATTTCTTCTGTACGTCTGGGGGTAATAGTAGACTTTATTATAAAGAATAATATCAATGCGGCAACAATTGAAATTGCAATAACGGGAATTAGCGTAGGATTCAAATTGACCTCCTGAACACACGTTAAGCTTAATTGGTTTATTGCAATATGTCAAATAGGCTTTCGAGTAAGAATAAGAGTTAATAATGTAAAATAAATGTTATGTAACAGTTGTAATAATCTTTTGTTTTTTTTTGCAGGACAAAATGGAATTTGTAAATTTTATATTTTAATGTTTTATTTTATAAGCACAAAATATAAAATAATTTCAAATTAAATATAACGGAGAAAATCATAATGGAAAAAAATATTAAAATATTTTTAATCACTGTTTTGATTGCAGTTGGAACATTTAATTGTTTTGCTTCTGAATTATATGAAAGAGCATTTTCAGCATATAAAAATAACAGACCTAAAGAAGCTCAAAGTTTATTTTTGCAAGTACTTGAAGCTGAAGGGGAAGATGCATCTGTTTATAATTATCTTGGAGTTACTTATTATCAAACAGGCGATTATGAAAAATCAATAGAAGCTTTTGTAAAGGGAACATCAGTGCCGTTTGCAAATAGAGCGATGCTATATTTTAACGCCGGAAATTCAGCATTTGCATTAAATGATTTTGTTCGTGCTGAAAAATTTTATACAAGTTCAATAGCAGCAGATAGTAAATATTCTTCTGCATATTTAAACAGAGCAAATACACGTGTAAAAACAGAAAAATATAAAGATGCACTCGTAGATTATGAATCATATCTTAAACTTGTGCCGGACTCATTGCAGAAAGATTCGATAGAAGCAATGATGAGAATGCTTGAAAAACAATAAATCATCAAAGATTCACCTAAAAATAGCGAGGCGATACCACATTGGTGCAAATTAAAAATCAATGGTAAAATTCGTGCGGAAAATCGTTCATTGCAAAAGTTTTTCACATTCAGCTTTGAGTTTTTTTATGCGAAGTTCTGTAGCTTCGTTTCTGTTTAGTCCAACACGGATAATGCGTAGGTTCTGTGTAAAAGATTTAATCGTGCTTTGGGTAAAAACTGTTGAACTTGAAGAAAAAACGCAGTTTTTCCCGCTTATCCACAAATCGCTTTCAAACGAGATTCTTTCGGGAATATCAATTAAAATGTTGTAAAGTTCAGTTTCTGCATATTCTGCAAGTTTCATTTCTGCATTTGTGCGTTTTTCAAGATTTTCAAGTGCAAGATGATTCTCATTAGTTTCGTCAAAGGGAATTTCTGCAATAATGCGAAAAAGATTGTGATTTTTAAGTTGTTCCGAACAAGATTTTTCTGCAAAATTTTTTGATGAAATCAATGAAAAGATTGATGAGTCATCAAGTGAATACAATTCTTCTGGACAAATCAGATTTTTCTGCAATGCCGCAAAAATAGTTTTTTTCATCATTGCTGTTGCAATACGCACATTTTTATGCCAGTAAACAGCCCTGTACATCATATATTTTGAAAAAAGCACATGTTCAACAGATATAATTCCTGTAAAATCAAGACAAATTCCCATTTTCTTGTTAGGTTCAAGTCTTGAAAGAATGTAGTCTGTATCTTGAATTCCATAAGGAACGCCACAATAATATGCATCTCTGTTAAGATAATCTAGCTTGTCAGGGTCAAGAACACCAGACAAGAGCATTCGGAAAAAGATTGTTTCATCATCACAAATTGAATTGCTGTGTTTTACTATTGCGGCTGTCTGTTCCGGATCTGCTCCTGTTTTTGAGATTAACGTTTTAAGAGGTTCGGATAAAATAAGAGAACTTGATAAATCTTCATGATCTTTTAGCGGCAATTCTTTTAATGAATGTGTGTATGGAAAATGCCCAATATCATGGAAAAGTGCAGCTGCAAGAAATGACGAACAACCTTGTTTTGTAACCCATTGAGTTGCACCTTTTTCACATAAAGCATTAAGAAGTCTAAGAGCAACATGATAAACTCCAAAAGAGTGGCTTGCTCGTGTGTGTGTTGCTCCCGGATAAATTAATGATGTTGGCCCAAGTTGTTGGATATTCCATAACCGTCTGAATGCTTGTGTTTTTGTAGCATTCATAAGAGGTTCTGTAAGATATATATGATGCCATATCGGATCGCGCACCGCTTCCGTCAATTTAAATAATTCTGAAAATACAATCATGTTTTATAAATTAAGGCGAGATTATTCCATATGTCAAGCTACTTTGTAAAACTTGCACAAATCAAGAACAATCCCAAAAAATCCAAACTGGAAACTCCCACTATTTAATTTATCTATCTTGTGATAATATAAAATATGTTTTGTAAATTATTCTGCAAACGCAAAAGCGGTTCTAATCGTTTAAATTCAAAGCTTTGTCGTTTTTTTTATAATTATATATTCAAGGTAAAATATTATTTTTCTAATCTGTTTTATATAAAAATTGTTTTATTTTCTTTATTTGTTGTTTGCTTTTTTAGTTCTTGTTTTGAGGAAAAAGTTGTTTTTAGTGCGACAGAATCTACAGTAAAAGAAACTTTTGACAATATGCTTAAAGAAAAAAAGTGGCAAACCGAACTTGAGTCACCTGATAAATATATTTTAAAAATTTCAGAAATTAATTCTCCGTTACCAGAAGGAACGCTTGCGATTTTGCCACGAAAAGATATTTATCCGTCTTATAAAGATTTCGGTTTGCTAGATACTTCAAAATTGGAAAATTCGCTTCTAAAAATGCTTGATGCTTTTTTTTATAAAGCTACTCTTGTTGCAAAAGAAGAGCGTATTATTGATACAAAATTTTTAGATCCGTCTTATCCATTTTTGAGTGCGATTTTTGAACCGTTTTTTAAGGAACTTCCTGATATAGTTCAAATAATTTATGGTGAACCTGCGTTTATAGATGATGTCATTGAAATTCCGATTAGATTAAACGGCATGAAAAATTATACAGATTTGCTAGTTTATGTTTTAAAAGATAATGATATATGGTATATTGAGCAGATAGTTTTTGGAGAGCAAATAAATGAATGAATTGCTAACTGGTATTCAAAGAGATGTTGTGATTCAATATCTTCGTACAGAATTACCTACTTTAACAATTTCCGGTGTGCCGCAATTTGATAATACATTTAAACTTGATGCAGGCACATATATTATACGTGAAACTGTTATTATTTTTCCAAAAAATGTTGTGCCTTTATGGTTGCATGAAATTAAAAGCGAAGTATTGGTTTCTTTTTATTTTAATAGGCGAGGGCTTCAGTTTAATTCAGTTTTGCAAACAAAAGGTGAATCTGCTGCGATTGGCATTGCTAAAGAAATTGCTAAAACAATAGATACTGAAACTTTTAACGTTGCTACTTACAACGGCAAGCTTTTTTATAACATAGATAAAAGAGAAACTAACAAGTCTGAAAATTTTGTTGCTTGTGTTTCAAATGAACTTTTCCCTTTGTTTACGCCTTTTGTTTGGCAGACAGTAACTTTTGATGATGAAATCCTTTTTTATTCTTTGCTTTCAAGATATTCATTCTTACGAGAAGCTGATGTTCCTTTAGATTTAGCAGCTTTGCTACATCAAACGGGGAAAATGCTTTTTTTTCCGGGAAAAAGGCTGCCTTCTGTTTCGCCATTTCCGTATGGGGCATGTTTTCTTGCAAGAGATTTAGATAATCGCTCGCCTTTTGCAGATAATCTTGTGCGTGTGCGCGATAATTTGCACATTCTTGCAGATTGTGTTTACGTTCCTATAAGCAAAGCACCAAGGGCAACTGTTGTGTCTATAGACCGTTCTTATTTTGGACAAACTCGTATTGAAGATTATGCTCAAAAATGTGAATTTCAGCTTGTTTATCTTACTGCTGCTTCATTTTTAGCACAATATTCTAAAAAAGATGTAGGTTCTGTTCTTGGACGTGTGCCTCCGATAGATATTCTTTATATCTCTGATGTTTTTGTGTGTTTGGGCTGCGAACTAAGTACAATATCTTTGACAGAAAGACAAGAATATGTATTTGAGTTTAGAGCCGGTATTAGAGTAATTACAGCTAGATGTATTGTTATTGCTGTTCTTGTTGAAAATGCGCGTGTTGCTGTTATTTGCCGTTTTGAATCGCTAAAACCGGAAGACAAGCGTTTTTTATACGAAAAACATTACGATGCAATGCTTCGATAATTAAAAATGTATAAAAACAGTAAAAAATATCATAAAATTTGAAAAAAAATTAAAAAAAAATCAAAAAATATATACCATATGAGAAAACATTGTGATATTATCGCCAAAGACCAATTTTTTAATAGGCAGGTATACCTTGTATGTTTAACCGTAAAGAATTTGTTTCAGATACTGAATGGAAGCGCTTTCTTGAATTTTCTAAGAAATTTGAAACGCCAAATATTGTTGTGAATCTTCGAACTATAAAAAGGAATTTTATTCAGTTAAAAGATTCATTTCCCTATGCTCATATTTTTTATGCAGTAAAAGCAAATCCGGGAATTCCAGTTTTACGACTGCTTGATTCTCTCGGTTCAAATTTTGATATAGCTTCTCGTTATGAGTTAGATAAAGTGCTTGCGCTTAATATTGCTCCGGACAGAATATCATTTGGTAATACAATAAAAAAAGCAAAAGATATCAAATATTTTTATGATAATGGCGTTAGAATGTTTGCGACAGATTCAAAAGAAGATTTGAAAATGATTGCAAAAAATGCACCAGGTTCAAGAGTGTTTGTTCGTATTCTTGTTGAAAATTCTGCAACAGCAGACTGGCCGCTTTCAAGAAAATTTGGTTGTCATCCTGATATGGCGTATGATCTTTTAGTTCTTGCACGTGATTCAGGGCTTACTCCTTATGGAATAAGTTTTCATGTTGGAAGTCAACAGCGTGATATTGGACAATGGAATGATTCAATTGCTAAAACAAAATATCTGTTTGAATCTATTGAAGATGAAGAAGGGATTCGTCTTTCTATGATAAATATGGGAGGTGGTTTCCCTGCACGTTATATTCAGCCTACGAATGAATTAAGTGAATATGCTTCTGAAATTACAAGATATTTGCATGATGATTTTGGCGATAATGTTCCTATGATAATTCTTGAGCCGGGGCGTTCTTTAGTAGGAGATTCGGGAATTTTGACATCTGAAGTAATTTTAATTTCTCGCAAAAACAATACTGCGCTTGAAAGATGGGTTTATATTGATGCGGGAAAATTCAACGGACTTATAGAAACAATAAACGAATCAATTAAATATCCTATCGTTACAAACAAAGACGGTGGAAAAGAAGGGCTTACAATTATTGCAGGTCCAACTTGTGATAGCATGGATATTATGTATGAAACAGAAAAATACAAGTTGCCTGTTGACTTAAAACCCGGAGATAGAATCTATTGGATTTCTACAGGTGCCTATACTTCAACTTATGCAAGTGTTGCTTTTAATGGTTTTCCGCCAATAAAAACGTATTATATGGGTGAAGACGGCATTGAAGAAGATAAAATCTAAAAGATTTTAGTCTCAACGCTTGTAGCTGAAAATAAATGAAACGCAACTCTTGATGAATGTCTGCTTTGTCGCCTGCTTAATGTGCCAATTTGTCTTTTCAGATACAATTAGAAATTATACCTAACGAAGGTTTATAAACTATAGCGACGGACAGAAGTTATTTATACGGTTTTGAGAAAACAGAATGATGAAGTTAATCTGTTTCAAGATTTTCATCTGAAACTGTTTCTTCTTTTTGTTCTGTTTTTTCAGCCGCGATAGCAGCAGGCATAGAGCCAAACAAAATTGAAACCGGTTTTAAGAACTCAATATTTTCGCAGATGATTTTGATTACAACCATAATAGGAACAGCAATAACCATGCCTGCAAATCCCCAAATCCAGCCCCATATGGATAATGCAACAATAATTATAAACGGACTTAATCCTAGATTTTCGCCTTGAATTTTGGGTTCTACGATGTTGCCCAAAAGTGTATTTGCTCCAATCATAATAATGGAAATAAGCACGACAGGAACAGGAGAAGGCCAAAACTGTAAAAGTGTAAAAAGTATAGTAACAAAGCATGAAATAATAGAGCCGATTGTAGGAATAAAATTCATTACAAATGCAATAAAACCCCACAAAATAGGAAAATTAACTTTAACAACAATACATCCTATATAAACAATAATTCCCGTTAAAAGGGAAATATAAAATTTTACAGAAATATATTTTGTAACTTGATTTGTAATATTTGTAATCATTGAGCGTATTTTGTTCGGCATTATACTTGTAAAAGCAAGTTCCATTTTTGTATTGAAATGTCTGAATTCAGACATAAAAAACAGACAAAACAGAACAATCATCAAAAAATCTTTTACAAGCGCAAAAAGTTTGGTTGAAAGTGAAATTGCAAAATCTTGAACAAAAGTTCTTACGCCTTCTTGCATCCAAAGATTTGTAAAAAGACTAAGTTCTTGATCAAATGGAAGCTCGAGCATTGTTGCAAATGTTCGGTAAATTGAAAGAAATCTTTGTTCATATTTTGGATATTGTTCAATTATTGTACGTGTGCTTGAAACAAGAACAGTGCCTACAACAAGAACTACAAGAATAAGAGCTAAAAGTACAAGAATAATGCATATAATATTCGGAAGTTTAAGTTTTCTATTTAAAAGAGCCACAATAGGAAGAAGCACAAGAGAGAGAAAAATTGCAAGAACAACAGGAATAAGTACTTGTGCAGCAATTTTTAGAATTGCTAAAGCAACAGACACAGAAAGAAATAACATTAAAATAAAATTTGCAGCAGCAAACCGTCTTGGCATTTTTGGTATATTTTCCTCTTTTTGTCGCATTGACACTTGCGTTATGTATTAAATTTTCCTTATGAATAAAGATTTTCTTAAAAATTAAAAATCTTTATTTGTTTGTTTTTTGGGTTTTATTACATCAAATCCACAAAATTGAACCAAAGCCGGCGGTACTGTAATTGAACCGTCTGCATTCTGGTAGTTTTCCATTAAAGCAACCATTGTGCGAGATACAGCAATAGCAGTTCCGTTTAGCATATGAACATATTTGTTTTTACCGTCATCATCTTTGTAGCGTACATTTAGGCGGCGTGCCTGAAAATCTGTGCAGTTTGAAGTTGATGTAACTTCTCCCCATTCTCCGCCGTTGCGACCTGGCATCCATGCTTCAAGATCCCATTTGCGATAAGCTGGCGAGCCAAGATCGCCTGTGCAAGTGTCAACAACACGAAATGGGATGTTTAAACCTGTGAAAATTTCTTCTTCAATTAGACGGAGTTGTTCATGAATTTTATCAGAATCTTCGGGTAGGCTATATACAAACATTTCAAGTTTTGTAAACTGATGAACACGATAAAGACCTTTTGAGAATTGACCGGCTGCACCTGCTTCTTTTCTAAAACAATGTGAAAGTCCGCAATATTTAAGCGGGAGTTTTTCTTTTGAAATAATTTCGTTTGAATGATAACCACCAAGCGTAATTTCTGCCGTTGCAACAAGACAAGTCCCTTCGCCTTCAAGTGCATAAACGTTAGATTCATTTCCGCGCGGGTTAAATCCTATTCCCATAAGGATTTCTTCTCTAGCTATATCAGGCGTTATAAATGGGGTAAACCCGTGTTTTCGTAGAATATTCAAAGAATACATTATAAGAGCTTGTTCAAGAAAGACTGCTTCATTTTTAAGATAATAGAATTTAGCACCTGATACTTTTGTCGCAGCATCAAAATCAATTAAATCAAGAGATTGCCCAAGTTGAACGTGGTCTTTGGGTTCAAAGTCAAATTGACGAACTGTTCCGACTCTTTTTATTTCAAGGTTATCAGAATCAACAGCTCCAACAGGTGCATCAGGATGTGCCATATTCGGAATTTGGCGACCGGCTGTTTCAAGTGATGCTTCAATTGCAGAAACTTTTTTTTCCATTTCGGCAATTTCAGTTTTAATTGATTTGCCTTCTTCAATTAATTTTGTGCGCTCATCTGCTTCAAGTTTGCCTTTCATTGCAGCTGCATTTTCATTGCGTTTTGTTTGCAAATTTTGCAAAGCGGTTACCATTGCAGTGCGTTTTTCAAATAGTTCAACTACTAAATCTGCATCTGCTTTCATATTTCGTGCGGCAATATTTGCTTTTACCGCTTCAAGGTTTTCCTTGATAAATCTATAGTCTAGCATAATGCGCTATTATATCTTTTTGATTTCGTTTATGGAAGTAGGGTACTTACAGAAATGCCATCTCCTATCGAATAAAAAATTGTTTCAAATTCTTTGTTTTCTTTTAGAAATGTTATATATTTACGGATTTTTCGTATAAGTTTTATTGTGCTGTAATTTTGCGTACTATTCGGATTATCTACCATTCCATGAAAAAAAAGATTGTCGCTTATTATTGCACCATTTTCTGCAAGGTTGTTTTTGTATTTTTCAAAAAAATTTATGTACTGCGATTTTGCCGCATCAATGAAAATAAGATCGAATTTTTCTTTGAATGTGTATGATAGAGCATTTCCTAAATATATTGTGATTCTGCTCATAAGCTGATTATCGTTAATATTACGAACAGCTTGCTGGTATCTTTCTATGTCGATTTCTATTGTTGAAACAAAAATATCATCTCGAACGTTTGCAAAACGAATGGCTGAATAACCTATGCCGGTTCCTAATTCAAGCACTGTTTGTACATTATATTCACGAATATAGTTGCAAATAAAATCAATACTATCGTCCATTATTATTGGAACAGAATATTCTTTTGCATATTCTTTAATTTCTGTTATGTTTTTCATTTAATTATTGTTACAAATGTATCACAGTCGAAACATTCCCTTATTGCGAAGCCAAGTGTTGGTATGTACTTTTCGCACGAATCAAAAAATAATGCAATATAAATGAACAACTAAAGTATACATATTACTTTTTGATTTTTGCACAAAAAAAGCAGACTAAAAAAAGCCTGCTTTTTTAAGTTTTGTAACTTATTTTACAGAAATATCTCTAAGTAATTCAAGTGCACGATTGCGAACCGGTGTAACATATTGATAGTTAGCAGCGATTCTTGAAATTGACTGAATCATTGCGTTTCTGTCTTTTGTATATGGCAGAAGTTTTTCATACGCATTGAGAACTTCAAAAGCAAGACTGCTTGTTGGATTCAATGCAGAGAAACGTTTTTCCGTCCATGCAATTGTAGAAACTACATCATCGTTGTTGTTAATGCCTATGATTCCCAAAGAGCGAATTGCTGAAGTAATAACCATCGGTTCTGTATCACCAAGAACGATTTTTGTAAGCATTTCTTTAGAATCTTCTGTTGGAATCTTTGCCATTAAGTCAGCAGCTTTTGCACGAATATCAGGATAATTATTCATAAGACGACCATTTTCCCGATTTGGATTCATGATTCCTTCTCCAACCAAAGAATTCAATGCTTCTTGAATTTCCGGACTGATACGGTTTGCATTCAATGCATCTTCAATGTACTGCAATGCAACGAGTTTATTATCTCTTACATCAGACAGCGACATTTCTTTAATGATTACGTCTTCAATAGTTGAAAGATATTGTTCTTCAACTGTTACCTCTGTTTTTTGCTGTGCAGAAATGCATGTTACGGCAAAAAATACAACTGAAACTACCAAAACCAATTTTTTGAAGTTCATACATACTCCTACTGTTAGTTTTCAGATTTTTGTTTAAGAATTATCTTATTCCTTCACTTAATGAATGTCATTCAATGAACGAAACATCATAAGAAGATTGTCGGACAGTTACGACAAAATTCTATACGTAAAACATTCAAACTCGAAAAAAAGTTACTAATTAACGAGTTATTTCATTTTACATGGTATTTGAAAAATTTACCACTGTTTTTATACAAAAACCGCCCAAAAGGACGGTTTTAATCGGAAAATATGAAATTATAGGTAAATTAGATAGTATCAAGCTTTAATAACCAATCTCCAGAAGAAGATTTTTCAAAAATATAGAAAATCAAATCTTCATCTTCCTTTGGTTCTACCGCTTTTGTTATAGTTGGAGAAACATAACGAATTTCTTCAACTTTGCTATTTTGACGAGCGGGGATAAAAACATAAAGAAAATAATCTTTCATGCTGCGGATTTTTATGCCTTTTACAGGCAGGCGACTTGCGACAGCGGCAAGATTTTTTGGATTATTCCAGTATTGTTTTGAAGCAGGACTTACATATTTTAACCATGCTTCATAATCTTGTTTTTTGATAATTTCATTAAGCTCTTCAATCGTTTTCATAATATCTTTCTTATCTTCAACAAAATCATCTTTTGAAATTGTACCGACAAGGGTGGTAACCGATCTAGCATATTCTTTGTCTGCGTCTGAAATAATAGGTTCTTTTTCTGCTGCCATACCTTTTTGTAACTCGGAATCTTCTGACCTTTTTTCAACGACAGGTGCAATTTCCGGTATTATAATTTCTGTTTTTTCATTTTCGATAAGTTCTGTTTCTTTTGACTCGATAACGGCTTTATCTGCGGACGTACAAGAAATAAATAAGAAAATAGTAAGGCAAGCTAAAAGTAATGCGTTTATTTTCATACGCAACCCCCTAACTGAATAATACTGTCGCGCTCATATAAAGTCAAATGGAATTTCAAAAAAATTTTCAAATTTCTCCATTATCTTTATTGACCTATGTGAAAAAAAAGGTATATCTTTATAGCTATTATGGTAAGAGCAATTTTTGCAGGATCATTTGATCCACCGACTTATGGACATCTTAATGTGATAGAAAGAGCCCTTTCGTTATTTAATGAGATTCATGTCGTTATTGCTGTAAATAAAAATAAACAGTATCTCTTTTCTGCTGATGAAAGACAGACAATGCTGGAAGAACTTTTGAAGCCTTGGAAAAACGTTTCTGTTTATCAGTGGCACTCACTTATTGTTGATTATGCAAAAGAGAATAATGCAACAGTTCTCGTAAGAGGGGTGCGAAATATTACAGATTTTACTTATGAATTTGATTTATCTATTATGAACAAAGGATTGTATCCTGCTGTAGAAACTATTTTTATTCCTACAGATCCAAAATATTTTCTTTTGAAATCAAGTGCAATAAAAGAATTGGCTTCATTTGGCGGAGATGTTTCCAGCATGGTTCCTCCTATTGTAGCTGAAAATCTCAAAAGAAAATTTTTTTGACAAAAAAGTGAATAATGTCGATTTTATGATTGACAAAATAAGTACTTATGTTATACTGCATTGACAGGTTTAGGTATATGTAGTATGTTGTCTTTATTATTTATAAATACATTATAAAGAAGAGGTTTATATATGGCAGTACCTAGAGCGAAAACGTCAAAAGCTCGTACTAAGCGAAGACAGACAATCAATATGCGTTTGAGTGCCCCAAATCTTGTTGAATGTGGCAACTGTGGCAACTTGACAATATTGCACCGTGTTTGCCCAAAATGTGGTTTTTATCGCGGCAGACAGGTAATCGCACCTGAGAGCAAAAGTTAACAGGAGTTGTTAAAGATGGATGAATTATTTGACAAGATGAAAGCACTTATTGCTGACAAGTTGGAGATTGATGCAGATAAAATTACTTTAGACTCATCATTTCGACAGGATTTAGGAGCAGATAGTCTTGATACTTATGAACTTGTGTATGCGATAGAAGAAGAACTTGGTGTTAGCGTACCGGATGACAAAGCTAATGAATTTGAAACAGTTCGCGATGCCTATAATTTTATCAAAGCTGCTAAGTAAAATAAGCAATTCTATTTTGTTCTGTGGGGATGGCGGTTGCTATCCCCATATTTGTTTTAAATAATAAATCGCAAAAGGAATATTATGTCTTTTTTTTCAATGAAATTTTCAAAAGACAGAAAAGCTGTTTTGCATGAATTTCAAAATACAGCAGGAATTAAATTTAAGAACATTGAACTTCTTGATTTGGCTTTTCATCATAGATCTTTTTCAAATGAAAACTTGCAACATCTTCGTTTAAACAATGAACGGCTTGAGTTTTTAGGCGATGCTGTGCTTGGCATGGTAACAGCAACGCGTCTTTATAAAACAATGGAAGACAAATTAGAAGGCGATCTTGCAAAAATAAAGGCTGTTGTTGTTTCTGAACCTGTTCTTTCTGAAATTGCGTTACGACTCGGTATAGATAAATATCTTGTCTTAGGCAAAGGTGAAGAACAGTCCGGCGGACGAAAAAAGAAAGCAATTTTAGCAGATGCAATGGAAGCTGTTATTGGTGCTTATTATATTGATTCAGGATTTAAACTTGCTGAAGAATTTGTTTTACGAAATATTATTCCCGAAATCGAAAAAGCTGTAGATTCAAAACATATTCGTGATTATAAAACACTTTTACAAGAATGTTTTCAGAAAAAATATAAAATGTGCCCTGTATATGAACTTGTAAATAAAACAGGCCCTGAACATGACAAAACATTTTGGACAAATGTTATTTTGAATAATGTGAAATATGGTCCTGCAAAAGGGAAAAACAAAAAAGAAGCAGAACAGGCAGCTGCAAAACTTGCATGGGAAATGATAAATCTACCTCTAGATGATAATTTAGATGACAAATAGAATCACTAACAAAGCTTCTGCATAAAAAAGTCCTGCCGTAAAATTCTGGCAGGACTTTTTTTATTTTTTCTCTATTTTACCCAACAACAACTTTTACAAACACTTCTTTTTCGCCGCTATTTGCTTTTACAACAAGACCGTTTGCAGTGCCGCCCTTTACTTCAAGTTTGACAATGCCCGTATTCTTTTTGTTTTCAACTGTAATGTGATATGTTACATTGCGGAAAATACGTGTAAATTCTGCATTTTTTATGTGAGACGGAAGGCGAGGTTCTATTTCTAAACCAGTATGCTGTGGGCGTAAACCGCAAATGTACTGTGAAAGTGCTACAAAGTTCCATGCGGCAGTACCTGTAAGCCAAGAGTTTTTTGCTTCTCCTTCGCGGCGAGCTTCTTTACCTGCTATCATCTGAGAGTAAACATAAGGTTCTGTCCTGTGAATATCTGACCATTTCTCTTCAACCCATGCAGGAGCAATTTTCGTGTAGTGAATCCATGCGTCGTCAGGGCGGTCATTTACAATTTCGCCTATTATTACCCAAGGATTATTGTGGCAAAAAATGCCGCCGTTTTCTTTGTACCCCGGTGGATAAGAAGAAACTTCACCAAGTTCCAAATGATATTCTTTGTATGCAGGATAAAGAATTACAATTCCGTATTTTGAATCCAAGTATTTTTTTACACTGTCCAAAGATTTTTCAGGATAACCTTTATCTTTACCGATTTTTGCCATTGTGCCGAAACCTTGAGTTTCAATAAATATTTGACCGTCTTTGCATTCTTTTGAACCTATTTTGTTTCCAAAATCATCATAAGCACGAACGAACCATTCACCGTCCCAGCCTACAGAACAGATAGCTTCTTCCATTTTTTTGCAAAGTTCTTCTGCGCGTTTTGCTTCAGCTTCATCGCCCATCAAGCGACAAAGCTGAACGTAATCGGGAGTTACATAAACAAACATCTGCGCAATCATTACAGATTCTGCGTTTTTGCCGTCTTTGTTTGTAGAAGTTTGGAATGAATCGTTTGGATCTGTAGAAAAACAGTTTAAGTTCAAGCAGTCGTTCCAGTCTGCTCTTCCAATAAGCGGAAGTCCGTGAGGTCCCATGTTATTTGGAATGTAATTGTATGAACGACGCAAATGTTCAAACATTGTTGCTTTGTTTGTTTCACTGTTATCAAAAGGAACATCAACTTTAAGAAAGTCAATATCACCGCTTTCGCGAATATAGTTAGCAACACCAAGTACAAGCCAAAGCGGATCATCATTAAAGTTAGAACCGATGTCTGCATTTCCGCGTTTTGTCAAAGGCTGAAACTGATGATAAGCCGAGCCGTCTTCAAACTGAGTTGAGGCAACGTCAAAAAGACGCTCGCGGATACGTTCTGCAGGAAGTTGATGAGCAGCACCAAGCATATCTTGCGAAGTATCGCGGAAGCCGAGCCCACGACCAATTCCACTCTCAAAGTAACTTGCAGATCGTGCAAAGTTGTATGTAATAACACACTGGTATTGATTCCAAATTGATGTGCGGTCAAGTTTTTCATCGCCGGTTTTAATTACAAAGTGGCTTAATGTTTTGTCCCAGAATGAATTAAGAGCAGCGAATGCTGTAAGAACTTTTTCTTTATTGTCGAATTTTTTTTGCAATTCGTAAGCCTTTTCTTTGTTTATAACGCCACTAGCCGTATTTGTGCGTAAAAGACCTGCTTTAAGTGCTTTTTCTTTATCTGCATCTGAAAGAAACTTTTTATCGTCTTCCATTTCTATGTAGCCGAGTAGGAAAATAAAAGTTTTTTCATCGCCAGCATTTAATGTGATGTTTATACGATGAGAAGCGATTGGACTCCAGCCATCTGCAACAGAGTTTCCGGATTTTCCTTCTATTATTGTTTTTGGAGCTGAAATCGGATTATAAAGCCCTAAAAAAGTTTCGCGGTCAGTATCAAAACCATCAATTTTTTCGTTACAAGAATAAAAAGCAAAATGATTCCGTCTTTCGCGATATTCAGTTTTATGATAAATTGCAGAACCTTCGATTTCTACTTCACCTATAGAAAAGTTTCGCTGAAAATTTTGGCAGTCATCGCTTGCGTTATACAAACACCATTCTACAAAAGACACAAGACTTATATTTTTTTTATTTTTGCTTTCGTTTTTTAGGGTAATCATTTCAATTTCGCAAGGTTCGCCATTTGGAACAAAGTAGAGGGCTTTTGCGTTTAGTCCGTTTTTAGAAGAATGGAATTTTGAATATCCAAAACCGTGTCTGCATTCATAAGAATCTAATTCTGTTTGACAAGGCTGCCATGCCGGATTCCAAATTGTATCTTCGTCTTTAATAAAAAAGTAATGACCGTTGCTATCCAGCGGCATATTATTATAGCGGTATCGTGTTAAGCGGCGAAGACGTGCATCAGTATAGAAAGAATATCCGCCTGCAGTGTTAGAAATTAACGAAAAGAATTTTTCGCTTCCCAAATAGTTAATCCATGGGTAAGGTGTGCGAGGAGTTTCAATAACATACTCGCGGTTTTTGTCGTCAAAATGTCCGAATTTCATGACTATCTCCATCTTCTTGAGTTGGTTGATTGCTTGTGTCAACCAACTCAAGATTAGCATTACGACTATTGTTTGTCAATTCTTTTATTATTTTATAGAAAATTATGAATGTTTAAATGTAATTAAGACACTGCACCTAGTTTCCCCAACCCCGGTTTCGTCCAAACTTGTGCAAATTCTAAAATGTATTTTACTACTATCTGTTTTTCTTCCGGTGTATACTGGTTCATTCTCGGTGTTTCGTGATTGTGTTTTGTTTCAGCTCCTTTTTGTGTCTGCCATTTATGCCATGTGCTTTTAGAAACACCGGCAAAAGCAACAATTTCCATTTCAATCAGACTTCGTTTTTCAAGACAAAGCTTTTCTTTTCTAACTCCGTTCATCAAAAGTTTTTTTTAACATCATGTTTTCTTTGGTTATTTCGGCTATAACATTGTCCTTTTTTCGGATTTGTGCTTCAAGCTGTTCTATCTTTCTTTGTTGTGCTTTTTCTGTTATGTTCGGTTGGTAATGCACAAATACGGTTGTGGCATTTTCCAGAAATTCTTTCTTCCACTTTAGAATTATATTCGGATGCACATTGTATTCTTTCGCTATCGCGCTAACGGCGTTCCCTTCCTGAATGAGATTGTCATTACCATTTTCAGCTTTTCTTCCGAGCTGATTTTTCTTCTTGTTCTTCCCACAAGGTGTCCTTCCTTCCTTCCTTCCTTCCTTCCTTCCTTACCTTCCTTACCTTCCCTCCAAGTTGGGTTTAGGCGGAACAAAATCATTGTTTTGCCGTTTTCTGAAACAATTGCATTTAAATCATTTTGTGTAATTCCCATATCGTGATTTCCCGGAATATACCAGACTTCATCACAAAGTTGAATGCTGTTTTTTAGTTCTGGACTAAAAGGAACATCAACATCATCAAATAATTTTTTGTTTGTATGGCATAACCATGAATCAGGAAAATCTTTGTTAATAATAAACTTATTAATATTTTTATCTGCAATTTTATCGCTATTTTTGCATTTTTCTCCATCAAATGCTGCCAGAACATATAAAGAAAGTTTTGTATTATTGGATATGTCAAAAACATTTATCATAATTTCAGAGATTAATCCGCAAATATACCATATTGGTGCAATCGCAAAGCTTGTAAAAATTGGAAAAGAACCCCAGTCGTCATAATACCAGATTTTTAATCCTGTTGCCCAATATAAAATCCAGCCAAGTGCCCATTCCATTACAAGAATAATTATCATATATAGAATGCCACGAATTAAGTAAGGAACATCCTTTTTTTTCATCCAGCGGTAAGCAGGTTCTAGCCCCAGAACGCAGATTAAACCGTATACAAAAAACATATATAGACTTGCCTGTCCATAAAAAGTATAAATCGGCAAATCCCAAATATGATTTAATTGCAAAGCTTCGTCTACACGCCAATTAAAAGCAAAAAGATACTTAATAACAGGAATTAATCGTCCTATTTTTGATAATGTGTAGAAAAAAACTTCGCCAGCTATTAAAATTGCCCCATAAATACAAAGGCGAATTAATCCTTGTCCAAAACGCTTTGATAATCGTTCGTGGTTTTTAAACTTTTTTTCTTTTTCCATAAAATCTCCCATGTTTTTAACGCAAACTTGTAAATTATATTTTAACTTTTATATTATAAAGTTTTGTAAGTTTTTGTGAAGTCTTGTATTCCTCCTTGTACGGACTATCTTTTAGCAAATTAATTGATTCGATAAGATATTTTTCCATTTCCGGCTTGTTATTTTTGAGCAAAGCGAATTCCGCAGCTGCTCTTAATGTTAGACCTTTTAACATTGTATTTTTTTTACTGAGTTTTTGAAGTTTTGACAAAGCATTTTTTGCCATTTTTTCATATTTGTTTTTTTCGCTGGAAGATATTTTATTTGCAATAAAAGCTGCAAAAATCGTTTCTACAACATCGACATAAGAAATTTTTACATGAGGAATGTTGATTTTATATACTTTGTTTTCATGCATTATTTGTTTTGCATAAAAAAGTGATTTTTCAAAATCTTTTTCTTTTGTAAAAATATTAGCAAGATGTCCGTAATGAATGCAGAGTGTCATATGGTCATGCACAGATTCACTTAAGTTAATGCCTTCTTTGAGTTTTTCTTCTGCTTCTTGTGCGCTACATTTTCCTGTCAAATAATCTATAAAAGGAACTTTATTTAATGCCCAGCCTATATGTAATGTTGAATGGAGTTTTTCTGCAATATTTTTTGCTTCTTCATAAAAAAATCGCGATTTCTCATAATCTCCAACAAGAAAATAATTTTGTGCAAGTGCACCGGTTGCAGACATTAATTCCCATAATTCACCAGATTTTCTAAAGTGTGCAGTTGCATTTTCTAAAAGTTTTATAGATTTATAAGGTTCATCCAATAGAAGAAAATTATATGCATAACGTGAATTGAATATATTAAGAGTTGTAGAATTTAATTCTTGTTTTTCAATTATTGATAGACCTTTTTTATAAAAAATGCGTCCAAGTTTAACAAATCCGGCACTTACTAAAGCCATTGCGTAATCTCCGATAGCAAGGCAAAATCTTGAATAATCTTTATTAAAATGAAATACATTGTTGATATTTTCTATTGCACTCCATGCAATTCCAAGATAAACAATAAATCCTTTCATGTATTTGATTTTATGTTCAAAAACACAACATTCATCTGTAGACAACAGCTTAATTATTTTGTGTGGAAGATAGCATGATAAACATTGTGCTTCATCAGTTTTTACAATTTGATTTTCTAATGGCAAACATTTTTTGCAAGGTTCTTTCATTTTTCTTTCCTTAAATCAAGATTTGCAAGCATTTGGATTAGGTTTTTGTAAAATGTAATATTATTTTTTAATTTTGAAAAATGGGGTATCATAGCTAGTTCTCCATGATCCATAGCCGGAATATTTTTTAAAACATTCCATTTTCCCTTAACTGGAATATCTTTATTAAGTTCATAATAAACATAATTGTTATCAGTTCTTGAAAGGAATGGATAACCTTGAGATTCAGTTGGACACATTCCGTCGTTTTTATGAAATAATTTTTCGATTTTTTTCCATTTTGAGTTTTTTACCTTATAAAGCCCCATTGCAATAATATTCAAAAAGAAAAAATTACGAGCAACAAAAGGAATGGGGAGGTGTATTAGTCCGAATAATGAAAAAGAGGCTGATAATTTGCAGCTAAAATAATAAGTATCTTTATATTCTTTTATAAAAGAATTGTAGATGCTTAGTGAATTTGGCGTTAAGTCATACATTGCCCAATCTGTGCCTTCAAAATTAATTTTTGATGAAAGGTTTGAAATGGTATTTCCTATTTTTTGTGTATTTTCAATATCCCATTGGTCAAGATGTAAATCGAAAACAAAATTTTTATTTTTTTGTTTATTTTGATATTTACCGATAACTTCAATAAATTTTGATAAAAATCTAATAAATTTAGCATCTTTTTTTAGCAAGCCTGTATTTTCATCTGCACCTAAAATCCAAGTTAAAGTTGAACCATTGTGAACTCCTGCTATTGTTGTTATAGAAACAATCCAATCGCTTGAAGTATGTTCTTGGAAGCCGCAATTTTTGTAAAAATAATCTTCTGCAAGGTAATATTGCAAAAGACGTATTAGAGGTGCTCCCATTGAATGTCCTACAAAATGGAGCGGGTTTTCCGAATTCCATTGCGGATATTCAGGATTATCATATTGACGTGAATATCTTTTGTGCCCGGCATTTTTGCTATGTTCTTCTCCGTAATCAGTAAGTCCTCCTTTTAATTGAAAAAAGAGTTCGCAAGCTTGGTCGTGCAAAGAGGAAATTGGACCGGTTGATGAAAAAATAAATCGCGGTAAATTGCCTTGTTCTTGTTTTTTTAGTTTTTCTACAGCAACAAAATAATGCAAACCGTTTTCCGATTCATTTTTCCATCCTAAAAGTCCATGACAAAATACTATTGGGATATTGTTCAGCATACTAACCTATAAATTAGCGGTTCCATTTAAATCCCATTTTACGATAGAACTTAGGAACTACTCCTTGTTCGTAAGATGGAATATTTTTTATGATTTCATTGCAGGATTTTTCATCATTTCAATCATCCCGCCGATTTTATGAAATCCGTAAAGCTGTTCTCCAACCATTTATATAAGTCTCCCGGTAAATAAAATATTTATATCAGTATACTGCATAAAAATAATTAATTAAAGAAAAATATATTTATTTATTTAATTAGGAGGTTGACATCCCAAGCACGCCGTTTTGTTATGGTTAGCTTAATTCAAAATTTGTAGTATAATCACAGTGCAAAACCGATTATGATATTGTGAAAATTATAAAATCACATAAAATAATCCAATTTACGATAATTTGGGCAAAACAATGGATAAAATGATACAAAAAAATCTTCCGACGCTTATTCTAGCTTCAGCTTCAGTATACAGACAGCAAGTATTGAAAAGTTTGAACTTACCTTTTGAAATAATCGTTTCTGAAATTGACGAATCTTTTGCAAGTAAATTTGATTGCGAAGATCAGCCGGAAATTATTGCGAAAGCAAAAGTGGATGCTGTGTTTAACAAAATATGTAATTTTTCTGAAAAAGACAAAAAACAAAAATATACAAATTCGCTTATTACTGCTGCTGATACTATTTTGATTATGTCAGGCAAATCTTACGGAAAACCAAAAGACAGGGAAGAAGCATTTGATTTTTTAAATTCTTTCAGCGGAAAAACTCATTTTGCCGTTACAGGAATTGTAATTTTTAATACAAAAACAAAAACTTACCATTCAGCAAAAAACAAAACATCAGTTACTTTTAAAACTCTCTCTATAGAAGAAATTAACAAGTATCTTGATTCTGGCGAATGGCAAGGTGCAGCAGGCGGATATAGGATGCAAAATCTTGGTGCTTGTTTTGTAAAAAGCATAGAAGGCTCGCCAAGTAGCGTAGCGGGCTTGCCTATTTTTGAGTTTTATGACATACTGCGCTCGCAGCATTATCCTATATTGGATTTTTGTTGCTCACCGTTGATTTTGCGACGGTAGAATCTTCTGGTATGCAGCTCAAGGCTGTAATCCAAGATATAGAGTCAGGTGAGGGTTTTAAAACCCCCGATGAAGGAGTATTTCGTGGCAGTAGTAACCATGAAGAGTCTGCTTGAATCTGGTGTACATTTTGGTCATCAGGTTAAGCGTTGGGATCCCCGTATGAAAAAGTTCATTTTTGCAGAACGCAACGGAATCCACATTATTGATTTGCAGAAAACAATCGTTTCAATCAAGGACGCTTACGAAGCTGTCCGTAAAACAACAGCAGCCGGAAAAACTGTTCTTTTTGTTGGAACAAAAAAACAGGCACAACAAGCAATAGCAAAAGAAGCTGAACGATGCGGTATGTTCTATATAACTAACCGTTGGCTTGGTGGCATGCTTACAAACTTCTCTACAATTAAAAAATCATTGCTTCGCCTCAAAAAACTTGAGAAAATGGAAGTCGATGGTACATTTGAAAGCATTACAAAGAAAGAAATTGCTTCAATTCAGAAAGAAAAAGCCAAATTAGAAAAAAACCTCGGCGGTATCAAAGAAATGAAAGAACTTCCTGGAATTGTTTTCATTATTGATACACATAAAGAAGCTATTGCAGTTGCAGAAGCTCGCCGAATGGGAATTCCTATTGTGGCTGTTGTTGATACAAATTGTAACCCTGAAGGCATTGATTATCCTATTCCCGGAAATGATGATGCAATTCGTGCAATCACACTTTTTACTTCAATCATTGCAAACGCAGTTATAGAAGCAGACAATGAAAATGGTCTCAAAATTATTGAAGGTCTTCAAGATGAAGATGAAGAATTTGATGAAGTAATGAGAACCGAAGACGAAGAAATTGTTGACTATTCTAACTATACTCCTACAGAAAATAAGGATGAAATTGAAGAAGAAGATGTTGATGATTCTCTCGTTGACGAAGACAAATTGTACAAATAAAAGTAAAGCGGTGCATTGTTTTAAAAACTTTGCATCGCGATTGGAGATATAAATGGAAATTAAAGCAGCTGACGTAAAAGCATTACGCGAAAAAACAGGTGCCGGCATGATGGAATGCAAAAAAGCACTTGTAGAATGCAAAGGAAACGAAGAAGAAGCTATCAAACTGCTTAAAGAAAAAGGACTTGCCGCTGTTGCAAAACGCGCAGAACGTGCAACAAAAGAAGGTCGTATTTTTATTAAGGTTGAAGGCAAAAAGATTGTTATTGCTGAAGTAACTTGTGAAACTGACTTTGTTGCAAATAATGCTGATTTTATTGCATGCGGTCAAAATATTGTTGATACTGCAATGTCAAAAGGTTATTCGTCAATCAACGATGAATTAAACGCCTTGCTTGAAGATTTTGCTGTAAAAACACGCGAAAACATGGGACTTCGTCGTCTTGAATTAATTGAAGTTCCAGCCGATTGTGTAATGAGCAAATATATTCACAGCGACAACAAAACCGGTGTTATTGTTATTTTAAAAACAGAACCTTCTTCAAACGATGAAAAAATTGCAGAACTTGCTTATGACTGCTGTCTTCACATTGCAGCTTTCAACCCTACTTATATTACAAGAGATTCTGTTCCTCAAGCATATATTGATGAACAGAATGAAATATTTAAAGCACAGCTTGATCAAGATCCCAAGATGAATTCTAAACCGGATAATGTTAAAGCCGGTATTCTTCAGGGAAAAATCAACAAACATTTGGCTGATATTTGCTTTATGGATCAGATGTTTGTAAAAGATGATAAAGTAACTGTTGCAAAAAAGATTGACGAAATTGCAAAAGCTTGCAACTGCAAAATTACAATTGAAAAAATTGTAAACTACGTACTTGGTGTATAATTAACAACCCCGCTGTAAATTGCGGGGCTGTTATAAAAATATTGTAGTTGGCTAATGCATTGAATGTTTCGAAGAGGGGAAACTTCGTCATAAAACTCTACATATGTATAAAATAGGGTTGTCTAAAAATCTTGTCGGATTGAATTTATTTTATGTTTGCTATATTTATTGCATCTATAATTTTACAGGATATACAGGATGTTTAGGATATGTAAGATAACATCCTAATAATCTTGTTAATTTGAAAGAGTTTAAATGACATAAAATATTTTAAGATTTATAAAACCCTGTTCATTTTTTTTGGAGCAAATAAGTATTATATGATATAATAGCCAAAGCTTCAGAAATCAATACTAAATAAATCTAAGCAACATATATAATTTTGTTGCAAATATTTTGAACTTTTGTATTAATCTGTTGCATTTAATATATAGAAAAATAATGATATTCTAAAAATCATTGTTTTTTATTCTTTTAAATTATATAGTGCGGACACACGAAAAATTTTTAGCTCGTGTGTGCATAATTTCCGCCTTTTTATGAGGAATCAATTATGTCTGAAATTAACGAAGCAAGCGTAAAACGCATGGAAAAATCTATTAGTGCGCTAAAAGATGAATTTAATGCAATCCGTACAGGCCGTGCATCGGCTTCACTTTTTGATAAAGTTCGTGTTGAATATTACGGAGAAAAAACACCGCTGTCGCAAGTTGCAAATATTGCAATTCCAGAAGCACGTATGTTTGTTATTACTCCTTGGGATAAAAATCTTATCGGCGAAATTGAAAAAGCGATTCAGCGTTCTGAACTTGGATTAAATCCGTCTAATGATGGAAAAGTAATTCGTATTTCTATTCCGCCGTTGACAGCAGAGCGTCGTAAAGAGCTTGTAAAACAGGCAAAAACAATTGCTGAAAATAGTCGTGTTGCTATTAGAAATATCCGCAGAGATGGCAATGATGAATTAAAAAAGCAACAAAAAGATAACTCAATTACAGAAGATGAATTGAAAACCGCAGAAGATACACTTCAGAAAACAACTGATAAATTCATTGCAGAAATTAATAAAATCCTTGAAGATAAAGAAAAAGAAATAATGGAAGGCTAATGTCAGATTTATCCATAGACGAGGCTAATGTTCCTGTTCATGTTGGAATTATTATGGACGGCAATGGTCGTTGGGCACAAAATCGTAATATTGCTCGTTCTTTTGGTCATAAAGAAGGGCTTGAAACTGCTCGTAAAATTTTAACAGCAGCGGCAGAAATTGGTATTAAGTATGTTACTTTATATGTATTCTCAACCGAAAACTGGAAAAGAACAAAAGATGAAGTCGGTTTTCTTATGACTCTTATTACAAATCATCTCCGTTCTGAAGTTGAGCGATACTTAAAAGATGATATTCGTCTTTTACATTTAGGCGACATAAATGGGCTTCCGTCCGATGTTCAAAATGAACTTAAAGATGCCGTAAAAAAAACAACTTCTAAAAGTGGCATGACAGTAGTTCTTGCCATAAATTACGGTGGAAAAGATGAAATATTACGAGGCATAAATAAGCTTTTTTCTTTAAATGAAGCTAATAAAAATGAGTTGCTCAAAATTGATGAAAAAACATTAGAAAATTCTTTTGATATTCCGAATTTGCCGCCTGTAGATTTGCTTATTAGAACAGGCGGAGAAAAAAGACTTAGCAATTTTTTATTGTGGCATGCTGCATATGCTGAATTATCATTTTCAGACACTCTTTGGCCGGATTATACAAAAGAAGAATTTTTAACAACAATAGTTGATTATCAACATAGAAATAGACGATTTGGTGGTGTCAAATGAATAAAGTGGTGCAACGTTTGCTGACATTTACAATAGCTATTCCCATTTGCGTATTGCTTATATGGGTTCCCAAGTGGCAAAATCATTTTGTATTGAATATTATTATTATTGTTGTATCGCTTATTGCTGTAAATGAAACGCATATGCTTTTGCGTCAAAATTTGCCTGTACAATCGCGCAGATTTGTTCTTATTTTATCATTTTTTATTTCCGTAGTTACTTCTTTATGTGCAATATTTGATTTATCTATGGAATATTCTACATTTGCATTTGTTTTTTCTCTAACATGTATTCTTGTATATGAGGTTTTTTCTAAAAAAACAACTGAAGAGCAATTTTCAAAATCGTTATCAAAAATTGTTACATCTTCTTTTAATATTTTTTATTCAGTTTTTTTTCTAACTTTTGTTCAGCGAATGACTACGTGGCAAAATTCAAGGGAAGTTTTAGTTGTTTTTTTGCTTATGGTTTTTATGTGTGATTCAATTGCTTGGTTGCTTGGAATAACAATGGGCAAAAATAACCGCGGTATTATAAAAGCCAGTCCAAACAAAAGCATATTAGGATTTATTGGCGGCTTTTTGGGTTCTATTGCTGTTGGAATTTTAGCTTATTTTATCTTTTTTGATATTTTTGGTCATTTATTAAAAATGATTATTTTAGGTTTTATAACAGCTTTGGCGGCAATAATTGGCGATTTGGCAGAGTCTGTAATGAAACGCTCGGCACAAATTAAAGATTCGGGCAACGTTATACCCGGACGTGGCGGCATTTTAGATTCTATTGATTCAATTATATTTGCAGCTCCAGCATACTATATTACAATTCAATTTTTATTTAATTTTTCTTAAACTATGAAAAAAATTCTTGTTTTGGGTGCTACCGGTTCCATAGGAAAAAGCGGTCTTGATATTATAAAACATCATCCTGATAAGTTTTGCCTTGTCGGTATGTCTGCTCATAAAAATGCAGAAACATTACTTAAAATTTCTAAAGAGTTTGGTTGTAAAAATTTATGTTTAACTTCCAATAATGTACCGCATTTTGACGGTATTTCTCTTTATGGTGCGGAAGGACTAAAAGAGTTAATTGAATCTTCTGATTGCGATATTGTTCTTAACGGCATTGCCGGTGCTGCCGGACTTGAACCTTCCATATTAGCACTTGAAAATAATAAAAATTTAGCTCTTGCAAATAAAGAAACAATTGTAATGGCAGGGCTTTTAATTAAAAAACTTGCGCAAAAAAATAAATCATTAATACTGCCTGTAGATTCTGAACATTCAGCTATTTTTAGTCTTGTACAAAAATATGGTGTTGAATCGCTTGATTCAATTATATTAACAGCTTCCGGCGGACCTTTTAGAAATACACCCAAAAACGAGCTTGAATTTGTTACACTTGCAGATACGTTAAAACATCCAACATGGAACATGGGACAAAAAATTACAATTGATTCAGCAACTCTTGCAAATAAAGGTCTTGAAGTAATTGAAGCTTGTCGGCTTTTTGATGTTTCAGCATCAAAAGTTCATGTTGTGGTGCATCCTCAAAGTCTTGTTCATTCTCTTATAAGAACGAAAGACGGAATGCTTTATGCGCAAATTTCAGAACCTGATATGAAACATCCTATTATACAAGCTTTTTCTTGGCCGGATTTTTTATCAAATAAGCTCAAACTTTTTGATTTAACTGCAAATATTGAAATGTCGTTTCAAAAACCTAGATTTGATGATTTTAAAATGCTTCCTCTCGCATATGAAGCAGCGGAAAAATCCGGTTGTTATACAATTGCATATAATGCAGCAAATGAAGTTGCAGTTGAAGCTTTTATTAAAAATCAAATTAAGTTTCTTGATATTCCGCATCTTACACAAGATGTTCTTTCAAAGGATTGGACAGCCGAACCGGCTGGTTTTAATGAAGTTTTTGATGCGGATAAAGAAGCTCGTTTTGTTGCAAAATCAATTCTTTCAAAGTTTTGATTTGTAAAGTTTGCGTTGAAAACTTTATTATTAACTGGAGTTGTTATGATTATAGTTTTTGGATTGCTTGGTTTGTGTGTAATTGTTGTTGTACATGAATTTGGTCATTTTGTTGCAGCAAAGCTTTTAAATATTGAAGTAGAGAGTTTTTCTATTGGTATGGGACCGATTCTTGCGCGCAAAAAAATCGGAACTACAGAATTTAGACTATCTCTTATTCCTTTTGGCGGATATTGCGGAATTAAAGGTGAAGCTGATTTTAAAAAAGCAATAGAGAATAATCTTCCAGAAATAGAAGCAGAGCCGCATTCTTTTTTTGAAAATCCATTTAAACGTTTGGCAATAGCTTTTGCAGGTCCTTTTGCAAACATTGTTTTTACTGTTATAGCTTTTATAATTATAGCTTTTGTAGGAAAAACATATTATTCAACAGAACCTTTTGTTCTTCTTGTAACAGATATATATCCAGAAATTTCAAGTGCCGCAAAAGATGCAGGTATTCAGTCCGGAGATTATATTTTTTCTATTGGAGATAAAAAAATCGAGAATTTTTCAGATATTTATTCAACAGTAGCAATTCATCCTGATGAAACTTTGAATTTTGGAATTTTACGAAACGGTGAGAAGCTTTATATTCCGGTTAATATTGCAATGGATAAAGCAACGGCAAGCGGAAAAATAGGAGTTATGAACTGGGTTACACCAGAAATTGTGAATGTTGCAGAAGGTTCCGCTGCCGACAAAGCAGGTTTAAAGATACATGATGTGATAATTGAATCTAATGCTGTTGAAATTAAACATACGGCAGGTCTTGTAAAATCTTTTGACGGAAAATCTTCTGCATTGTTAAAAGTAAAACGCAATAACGAAATCATAGAAACGGAACTTGCATTAGATAAAACAAAAGACGGCAATTATAATCTTGGAATTGAATTTAATTATCTTACTTTTGAAGAAAAAGCATCTTCTTTTTGGGGAGGAATTGCAGCAGGTTTTACGCAGACAGGTGAACTTATTGCTCTTACGCTAAAAACTATTACATGGTTTTTTAAAGGAATTGATGTAACTCAAGCAATTTCAGGACCAATTAGAATTACTGTTATGTTGGGCGATGCTGCTAAAACAGGTTTTTCAGAAGGTTTTAGAGAAGGACTTGTTATTTTTCTTAATTTTTTATCGCTTATAAGTGTTTCACTTTTTATAATGAACCTTCTTCCGATTCCGGTTTTTGATGGTGGTATAATACTTTTTGCAATAATTGAAATAATACGAGGAAAAGGTGTTTCTCCTAAAACAATGGAAAAAATTCAAGTTGTAGGAATTTTTATAATAGGGCTTCTTTTTGTTATAGCTATAACAAGCGACTTGCAATATGTTTTTGGTCAAGCAAAATCTTTTATAACCGGATTGAAATAAAACTATAATTTCAAATTTGTAACAAAATAACAAGAAAGGGATTCAATATAGTATGAACTTAATTACTAATTTTAATAATTCTTTTAAGAAATGTTTTATGTTTTTCGGCTTTTTACTAAGTTTTATATCATGTTTTGCACAAAATTTTTCTACGCAGCCGCATTCTTCTTCTGTTACAGCACTCGCATATAGAGAATCTTCCGATACGATTTTTTCTTGTGGCGAAGACGGAATGGTTGTAGCATGGAACAATGCAACCGGCAAGGGAGATCATTTTCAATGTTCAAATCTACCAATTCGAGCTATAGCATTAAATCCACAAAAAAACGAAATTGCTATTTATGAAACTGATAATATTGGAATATTCAGAGTTACAGTTTTCGATTGGACTTATAAAAATAAAAAATACACTAAAAATTTCAAAGATTCTGTTACATGTCTTGCTTTTTCAGCACAAGGAACATATCTCATTGTAGGAACCGCTTCATTAACAGGAGTTAATTTCTTTGTAGCAGAAAATGGAATGCCAAGAAACTTGCTTTCTGTTTCTACAGGTGCTGTAACAATGGCAAAAACTAGCGGAACGGAATCTACGCTTGTAGTTTATTCTCCGATTGGCGAGCTTATCTACTATGATTTAAAAAGAGGCACAGAAAAAAGCCGCTTTGCAACAGAACCAAACCTTGAGCAGCCTGTTCTTTTTAATAATAATGTAAGTTTTGCAGGATATTCAGACGGCAAAATTTGTATAATTTCAGCCATAACAGGGAAAACTGAAACAACAACAAATTCATATAATCCTATTTTTTGCACGGTTGATTCGGATTCAAAACTTTATTACGCACAAAATCAATCAAAACTTACTACTATTTATTCAATAGAACAAGATGGAATTGCAGCTTCGCAACAATCATTTTCTTTTTTAGATGAAACAAAAGCTGTAATAAAAACAAGCGGTGGCTATTATATAGGTTCATCATCAGGTGATATTTATAGACTGAATAAATCTGAAACTTTCGGCATTTCGGAAATTATTCCGATAACAACAGCAACTTATGCAGTTATTAGAGATATTTGTACATCGCCGGACGGAACTGCTTTTATTCTTACAGAAACTGATGTGTTAAAACTTCTTGATGATGGATTTTCTACGGAAAAAATTTCAGAAAATTATGATTTTACAAATATTTCCGCAACAGATGAATATCTTTATTTTTGGACAAAAAATTCAAGAAAATCAATTTATGCTTTGCCTTTATCAGATACAATGATGCAGCAAATTTTTGTTTATACGCCGAATTATTCTATTCAAGCATTTAAGATTTACGGCGACAAACTTCTTCTGCTGGAAGGAAATTCCGCTGTTACAATTTTTGATACTCTTACAAATACGCTAATCAATAAATATACAGGAACAGGTTATCTTGATGCGGCACTTATAAATGAAACAGAACTTTTTATAGGAAAATCAAATGCGACTAACCCAAAAGTGCCTTTTTTGCTAATTGATATAAAAACCGGCGAAACTGTAAGTTTAAATATAAAAGCAGATGCTGTTTTTTGTTTTGATACAGCAAACAATGCAATTTTCGGTCAAATGTATACGGAAAACAATAAAAATCCGTCTTGCTCACTTTTTACATTCAGACCTGCAACAAGAGATTATAAAATTCTCTGGACTGAAAGTGGAGAGTCTGTTTCATCATTTATACAGATAATCGATAATACTTTATTTACGGATTTTTCAAAAAATCAGCTTACAGCAATAGACCTATTAAATCCATCTCAACGGCGACGTTTAAGCGGTAGCGACATACAAAAGATTGTAGCGATTAAAGATAAGATTTATATTCTTAATTCAAAGGGAACTTTAGCAATTCATAATAACGATTTTGAATTTGCTAAAATTGGAAATATGGTTCTTTCTTTTGAAAATCGACTTGTAGATTTTATGCGAAAATAACATGAAAAAAAAAGTTTTTCATTTTTTAAGTATTATTTTGTCTTCCTTGATTTTACTATTTGCAGCAAAAAGTTATCCACCTTTGAAAAATACGCTTGCTGCAGAAAAAAACGGCTGGAAATCTTATAGAGGCAAAGTACAAAATATTCTGGATACTTCTGTTGAATATTATGAAAACGGAAATGGATTAAAGAAAACTTCCATTTTATTTAGTGTAAAGATTTTTGACGGTGAACTAAAAGGTAAAACAATAAAAGCAGTGCAAGTCCAAGATGATTTTATTGCACTTAAAAGCGATATTGTGAAAAAAAATGATAAAGTAATTATACTCCAATTAAATGAAGATATTGGATTTTCGCTTTCCGAAAAAAAATCCTATCAAGAAATATATGAAAATCCTGTGTTTGTTTTTGAGGAATTTTATAGATTTTCGTCTATAATTTTTTTACTTGTTCTTTTTGTTGCGCTGCTTTTGATTTTTGGTGGAATAAAAGGCTTAAATACATTGATTGCGCTTTTGCTTACGTGCGCTTCGATTTTTTGCTGGTTTGTTCCGTCTATTTTTAGCGGTGAAAATATATACAAAACTGCAATTTTTATTTGTCTTTATATTATTGTAACAACAGTAATTATTGTTAATGGTGTGAATAAAAAAAGCATTGCTTCCATTACCGGTTGTTTTGGCGGAGTTCTTGTTGCGGCGGTTCTTGCTATTATAATGAAAAATGTTATGTTCATAAATGGTTATTTTAATAATGAATCTCTTTATCTTGAAGCACTTCTGCCTGCTGGACAAAAAAATCTCG
>JAAYQG010000106.1 GCA_012519415.1 Treponema sp.
GGTGTCGGTTTCGCTTTGGAATTATATCACAAATTTGAGATTAATCTAGCGAAACTCGCAGTTTGTGCGAGCACAAACTGCAAAGCCTGTTTAGCATCGAAATTATACCACAAATTTGGGTTTATGCCAGCGAATCCTCGCCGGTTTGCGGTGGCGCAAACCGGCGAGGATTGGTGAGGTTTATTTGACTGTTATCTTTAATATTAAGCTTCACCAAGTTCTTTTATAGCGGAATCCATTTTCATCTTCCGACTCGATGAACCCCATTGCATCAAACGATATATCCTCCTTTTTACGTTCTAGAAATTGTTCGAAAGATTTTCTAACTTTGAGAGACAAATATTTGGCTGCATCAGCGAAAACACTAGCCGGTTCAACTCCTATCAACTCGGCACTGCGATTATGCAAACTCAGCATCATTGTGTTATCTCGCCAGTCAATCCGCCATCCATCAACCCCAAGTACGATTAGCCCCCGGATGATTATGTCTCTGTCTTTCTTTCGCACAGCCAGTGAAGCCATCCTTTCGCTGTAGGCTAAAAGGGTAGCCCTTTGCTGGTCGCTAATTATTGATGACTCGGATACTCGCTTTTCTTCAGCCAGGTGACACCAATCACTAAGCAAGGCGGTAATTCTTGTATCAAGTTCATGTGGTATAGGCCATGTCCCATAACCATGCGTAGTTGTTCCTTCAAGCCAAACCGCTTCACGAAATAGACTGTTCATGGTTTCACCACCGGAGGTACCATGTAGTCACCAACTTGAGTATAACCGGCTGCCGACGTGCTTGTAGCGTTTTCAGAGAATGGCACAAGAGGAGTATCATCTATATATCTGTATCTTGTGCCAATTTCTGTGCCATGTGCATTTCGGGTTTGCGTTTGGGTTGGTGCTACGGAAGTGGATTTATCGGCAAACCCTGCCAGTTTGCGCCTTGCGCAAACTGGCGAGGATTGGTGCGATGGGCGGCTTGGTTTTGCTTGCTTTGTATTTTTCACTGTTTGGGATTACTCCTTTTTGGGTTTTACACTTTTGGAATTGTTCATTAGACATCTCGTCAAAGAATAAATAGCCGACGTTAAAAAAATTAACGTCGGCATAAAAAAAGTACTATCTGTTATTTACATCATAAAGATACCAAAACAAACTATGGAAGAAATATCGAAAAACCTACAATAATAGGTAAGCAAAATGAGATATTATTTATCAAATCAAATAAAAGAATAATACAAATCAATCCGCTTGCACTTCCACAGGATAAAAGCTGAAATTTAAAATTTTTCATATGTTTTATTTCTCGTGCAGTGTAAAAATATTGATTTTCAAGAAAATATAATACAAATGAAACAACAAATGTAATAGCAACGGCTATTATATTTGTTTTACTAAAATCAAATTTCAATAGTAAGAAGCTAAAAAATAAGTTTACAATCAGTATTATAACAGCAAATTTTAGAATTTTCTCTTTCATTTATTATAATTCCTTTGTTCTTTCAGGTGTTTTTGAATCTGTATTCGATAAGTTCAAACCAAAAGCTATAGAACCTAATATAATCGAAATTGATCCCATTACCACAATGATAGTATCTGGTTCCTTTAATGCTTGGACAAAGAAAATAATTGCAATTATAGAAAAAAGCAAAATAATAAAATATCTTAAATATATATATACAAATTCAAATTTTGCTTTATAATAAATGTAATACCAAAAATAAAAGATCCAAAACAGTAAAACTGGAAAAAAATATAAGGCAATATATCCAGCCAATATTTTATATTCTACTATCGGAAATAAAATTTCCTTAAAATCTGGTAAAAAGAAATAGACCATTAATCCTAAGTCAATAATTACTGCAATTAGAAACAACTTCTTCGTATTTAACGTCTCCCTGTGTACTCCACTCTAAGATTAACAAAAAAGGGAGCTAAATCTATCGCAAATGAATTATTAGTTTTGTAGATTTCTGCTCCTAAAGATATACCCAAGCCTCCGGAGATAGAAAATCCTTTATCATTATTTTTACCTAGATTTTTTAAGCCAATTGTTCCTGTAATGGATGCAAAATTAAGTGAAGTTTCTCCCCCTATTTTATTATCAGTATTTGAATACCCTAAGCCATAAGTTAAAAAATTGCATTCACCTGTTAAAACTAGATATTTATTCCCGATATATTCACTAGAAACAGTAGCTGCACCGACGGCAAAATTAAAAGCTTCCCCACTAGAACTTGATTGTGAAGAAAAGTCCAGATAAGCTGTTTTTGAAGATTTTATCTGATTTCTTTCCACATAAGGATTTTCTGTTTTAACAGCGACTGAATAGTTTGTTGTATTTGTTGTTTTGAAATTATCGTTATAGTAATTTAACATTTGGCTATATTGCGTAAATGTTTGTGCTTTACCATCTGCTGTAACTGCTATCGCTGTATAGCCTTCGTTCTGCATATCCGTCATTATTGAGGCTACAGAATCAAAAGCTTTTTTATCATTGATATCAAGTGTGTATGTTTTATTTACGTGATCTTGTGTATATTGTCCACCAGTCTTTGAATCTGTTGGCGTTAATCCAAACGGATCTATGTAATTCACTGGGTCATTAACCACATAAGCAAACCAATTCGCACCGTCCCTGATTGGGTCAATCGTCGTAAATCTAGCTTGATCTGGCGCATAATCTCTGA
>JAAYQG010000107.1 GCA_012519415.1 Treponema sp.
AATGGAAAAATTGAAAAAGGACAAATTGTTTATAAATCAACTCCCATTTTTGAAGCTCAAAATCTTTTGCAAAAACTTGACGACTTAAAACCTGTAGATATTCCATTATCCGTTAAAATTTCAGGCAAAGAAAAACAGCCTCTCGAATGTATATTTTCAGCAAAAAACATTTCAATTAAAGTATCAACAACAGCAATTCTTGAAAAAGCAACAAAACATGGTCTTAATGACGAAACTATCAAATCAAAAATAGGCAGACTTGGCGGCACAGGTTTTGTTCTCGATAAAATTGATACAACTTTTTTAGATTCAGAGCTTTTTATTGCGCCACAAGAATTAAATGAGCTAAGACGCATTTGTGTACAAAAACTGAAAAACGAGCTACAGATTGAACCAAAGGCTGAACCTCATCGATATAAAATTGACAACGTAACTCAAGAAATAACAATTGCAAAACAAGCGGAAAATCATTTTGCGCCGAAACTTGCTTTTTTATGCAGCAGCACAAAACAAGCAGAACTTATTTTACAAGAAAATAAAACCACAATACTTGAGCTTCCGCTTTTTATTTCCGAAGAAACTCAAAAATTTCTCGAAAAAAATCAAATTGTTATTCCGCATTTTCAAAGCATTTTATTTGAAGATGATTTTAAAACAGCAGCATTTTGTCTTGAAAAGCTTTCAAAGCAAACAAGCAAAAAGCAAAAAAGGCTTGTTTGGTGCGAAAACACAGGTCTTGCAGATTTTGCAAGAAAAGCAGGATTTGATATAATTTTAGGCAGTTTTAGCAACGCCGCAAACAGCAAAAGCATTCTTGCATATTCAAAATTATTAGAAATAACTGCAATAATTCCCTCTTCAGAGATTTCATATGAAGATATTAATTCTTTGATTTTACCACCAAATACAAAGTTATATTTTCCGCTATTTTCAGAAGAACTATTAATGCAAAGTCGGCAATGTTTGCTGCATAATCTTAGCGGCTGCAAAAAAACTTTATGCGACCATATTTGTATCAAAGAATGCCAAAAAGAATTAATATGCAAAGGTAAATCAGGTGAATTACTTAGAGCAATAAAGCGAAAAGATTTTTACTCAAGTCTTTACAGGATAAATCCTTTGTCAAATGCAAAAGCGTTTAATATGTTAAAAACAAAAATTGACACGTGGATTATAGATTTGCGCTTTCAAGATGAAACAACATCAAAAACAATATTAAAAGCTGCCGAAAATTTTATAAACCAAGAAAAATGTATTTCTTTTGTGGAACCGTTCAAAAACACAACAGAAAAACAATTTTGGTTTTGCTAAAACTGTGCTTCCTCGCTACGCTACGGAAGCACGTAAAAACCCAATTCGGAAGTTGATACTTCCTCATCGAGTTTTTATAGGGGACGCAATCAAAACTTCGCCGAACATAGCAGCAAAGTTTTGATTCGCAAAGTTTGCAAAGCAAACTTACAAATTAACTGTGCTTCCTCGCTACGCTACGGAAGCACGTAAAAACTCAATTCGGAAGTTGATACTTCCTCATCGAGTTTTTATAGGGGAAAAAATGAAAAAAGTGCTTTTTTGTGCGTTAAATGCAAGATATAACCACACAAATCTTGCTGTTAGAAGTCTTTGCGCTTATGCAGCTACACAACTTAAAGAGAAAAAGTTTGAAAATATTCTTGATTTGCGTATAAAGGAATGGAGCATAAACCAGAATGCTGAAGAAATAATTAGAAATATAGCAGAAGCTTTTAACGGCACAGAACCAGACCTTGTACTTTTTTCAGTTTATATATGGAATTGCAGTTTAATATACAAAGTTTCAGATACAATAAAACAGATTTTCCCTAAAATGATAATCTGTTTTGGCGGACCTGAAGTATCTTATCAAAGCGATGAAGTTTTTCAAAAATGTTATTCTCCGTCTTTTATTATTAAAGGCGAAGGCGAACGTCCTGTATCAAATATTCTTATTAAATTTGCAGAAAACAAACACAAAGACACTTTTATTACAGAACTTTTGTCAGTAAATGGAATTTTTTTTAGAAACGGCCATTTTTCCGGCGAATTCAAACCTGTGCAATTAGATGAAATTCCCTTTGTTTATAGCAACCATTCTGCTTTTTTAGAGCGCGAAGATATAAAAAATTGTATTGTATATTATGAATCTTCTCGCGGCTGTCCTTTTAACTGCGCTTATTGTCTTTCTTCTATAGATAAGGGAGTGCGTACATTGTCTTTGGAGCGAGTGCTTAAAGAAATTACTTTTTTTATGGAACAAGATTTTAAACTTATAAAATTTGTTGACAGAACTTTTAATATAGACTCAAACCGTTATCTAAAAATATGGCAGCATATAATCGAAAACCATAACGGCAAAACCGCTTTTCATTTTGAAATTGAAGCTAGAAATCTTTGTGCTGAATCTTTTGAAATTTTAAGCAAAGCTCCGACAGGAGCGATTCAGTTTGAAATCGGCATTCAAAGTACAAATCCTAAAACATTAAAAGCAGTCAATCGCTCCACAGACATAGAATCAATCGCAAAAAACATAAAACAAATTCCAAAAAATATTCATATTCATTTAGACTTAATTGCAGGACTTCCTGAAGAAAATCTTATTTCATTCGGTCATTCTTTCGATTATGTTGCATCATTAAAGCCTGAAAAGCTACAACTGGGATTTTTGAAAGTGCTATCCGGCGCACCGATTTCAGAAAAAGCAAGCGAAGAAGGCTGGCAATTTATGCATACTCCACCATACGAAGTTTTGCAAACGCCTGTTTTGCCTTATAGAGATGTTTTAATCTTAAAAGATATTGAAACGCTCACAGAAATTTTTTATAACGCAAATGATTTTCATTATACAATTAGATTTATAGAAGAAATTTCTTCATTATTCGGCTTTTTTTATCTTTTTGCTCAATATATCAACAAATATAAAAAAGGTGTTCCTCTTTTACGAAAAACTATTGATTGGTTTGCAATTTTAGCTGAATTTATTCCGTTTTATTTTAGCATTCCTTTTCAAGTGCCTTTGCTTTTGCAGGAATTTTTTCAAAATACACCGAATCAATGTGAATTACAAAATAATTCTTTATATGCGCATGAGTTTTTGCGCTTTGATTATATACGAAGAGCAAAAACAAGCAATTTTAGCTCATGGTATCAAAGATATTACGATAAAAATGCGCATGCAGAATCATTGCATAAGTACACAACAGTTAAAAGCACTCGCCTAAGTTATGCTAATTCAGAATATGAGGAATTTGCAATCAATCCTCTCGAAACTCCTATAAAAAAGCAGAAAACAAAAATTCTATTTCTTTATGCTGAAAAAGAAAAGCATTCCACACAAAATTACACAACAAAAGAAAATACATCTTTTATTTGTCTTTAAAATTGTTTTTTTTAAAAAGCTGTTATAGACTGAAACGATGAAAATTTATATAGTTAAATGATTGTAAAAAAAATGAAAAACCTGATACTTCAATTTTAGGTTTAGTAGGAGAAAATAAAATGAGGTTAGTTACACGCTCCGATTTTGACGGACTTGTTTGCGGCGCACTTTTGAAAACGCTTGGAATTATTGATACATGGACTTTCGTTCATCCAAAAGACATACAAGACGGAAACTTTCCAATTACAAAAAATGATGTACTCGCAAATGTTCCTTATATGCAAGGCTGCGGTATGTGGTTTGATCATCATTCGTCTGAACTCAATCAAATCCACAAAGCAATAGTGCCCGGAAAATGTGAACTTGCACCATCTTGCGCCCATGTTATTTATGAATATTACGGCGGCGAAAAGAAGTTGCCAAATTATAAAGAACTTGTTGCTGCCTGCGATAAAGTTGATTCAGGGCAACTTACAGCAGAAGAAATACATAATCCACAAGGCGGAATTTTGCTCGGTTTTATAATGGATCCTAGGACAGGGCTTGGGCGGTTTCGAGATTTTAAAGTTTCAAATCTTACTCTTATGGAAAAGCTTTTAAGTGAATGTGCAACAAAGACACCGGAACAAATCCTTGAACTGCCGGATGTAAAAGAGCGTATTGAATGTTACAAAGAGCAAACATCTCTTTTTGAAAAAATGCTGAAAACTCATACACGCACGGAAGGTAACGTTATAATTACAGATTTGCGCAACGTTGAAACAATCAATGCCGGAAATCGCTTTTATATTTACAGCTTGTATCCGGAACAAAATGTTTCAATGTGGATTGTTGACGGCAGAAACAAGCAAAATGTTTCTATTGCAATCGGTTACAGCATTCTAAATAGAACTTGTAAAAGTGATATTGGTGCAATTTGTGCATCTTACGGCGGCGGCGGTCATCGTCAAGTTGGTACATGCCAAATAGATTATAAAGATGCGGATAAAGTTATTTCAAAAATAAGCAAAAAACTCAACACAATGCGTAAAAAGAAATTCTTTTTCTTTTAATAACATTCAACATAATAAAATTTACAAAGAAATTTCTGTAACTTTAATTTCATTTGTGTGCAAAAAAATCCCGCCTGCGTTTCTGCAAACGGGATTCAATTTCAACCGTTAGGCTGAAGTTATTTTGAAAGACGTGCTTCCAAATCGTCAAGACAATCTGAAAGTTCTTTTGGCAAATGTTTGCCGAATTTTGGATAATGGTTTTCTTTAATATCCTTAACTTCTTTTAACCAACCTTCTGTATCAACTTTGAGAAGCTCCGGCAACATTTTTTTGTAGATGTCTGCCAAGCCGTCTGTATTAATCGCATCTTCTTTTGGCATAAAACCAATTGGTGTTTCAACACAGTTATCCTTGCCGTCGCAGCGATCAAAAACCCAAGCGAGAACACGTGAATTTTCGCCGTAGCCTGGCCACATAAATCCACCTGGAAGATCTTTGTTATCATCATCTTTTCTAAACCAGTTAACATAGAAAATCTTAGGAAGTTTATTCTGATCTTTTGCTGCTTTTCCGATATTAATCCAATGCTGAAAATAATCACCCATGTTATATCCACAGAACGGAAGAAGTGCAAACGGATCGCGTCGAATTTTACCAACCTGTGAAGCATCTATTGTAGAAGCTGCAGTAATCTCTGAACCTACGATAGAGCCGAGGAATACTCCATGGTTCCAGTTACGAGCCTGATGTACAAGTGGTACAGTTGAAGGACGACGACCGCCGAAAAGAATAGCAGAAATTGGAACTCCTTCCGGATCTTCCCATTCAGGAGCAATACATGGACACTGATTTGCAGGTGCTGTAAAGCGTGCATTTGGATGAGCAAATTCTTCGCCTTTTGGTGATTTATCAGTTGGAAGTGCATCACGAGTGTTTCCTTTCCAGTCGACAAGCTTGCCTTTTGCAGGATAACCAATCAATTCCCACCAAACATCTCCGTCTTCTGTAAGAGCACAGTTTGTAAAGATTGTGTTTTTTGAAGCAGAAATCAAAGCATTCTTGTTAGATTCTTCAGAAGTTCCCGGAGCAACACCAAAGAAACCTGCTTCAGGGTTGATTGCATACAAGCGACCATCTTTACCAAATTTCATCCATGCAATATCATCGCCGATTGTTTCTACTTTCCAGCCCGGAATTGTTGGAATAAGCATAGCAAGGTTTGTTTTTCCACATGCTGAAGGGAAAGCACCTGTTACGTATTTAACTTCACCTGCTTTATTTGTAAGCTTCAAGATAAGCATATGTTCAGCGAGCCAACCTTCTTCTTTTGCAAGAACCGTAGCAATGCGGAGTGCAAAACATTTTTTGCCAAGTAGTGCGTTTCCGCCGTATCCTGAACCATAAGACCAAATAAGGTGTTCTTCAGGGAAATGCGAAATGTACTTATTCTCAATATCAGCACAAGGCCAAATGCCGTTATCTTTTTCGCCGTTGTTCAAAGGTTTGCCTACAGAATGAAGACATGGAACAAAATCGCCGTCTTCACCAATTGCATCAAGAACTTTTTTGCCTGTTCGGGTCATAATATCCATATTTAGAACAACATACTCTGAATCTGTAAGTTCAATTCCGTTTTTAGAAATCGGCGAACCAATCGGTCCCATGCAGAAAGGAATAACATACATTGTTCGACCATGCATACAACCTTTGTACAAACCTTTCATTGTAGATTTTAATTCAACAGGATCAATCCAGTTGTTTGTTGGTCCTGCATCTTCTTGTTTTACAGAAGAAATATAAGTGCGTCCTTCAACACGAGCTACATCACTTGGAAGAGAACGGAAAAGGAAACTGTTCGGCTTTTTTGCAAGCGGAATTGCAAGACCTTCTTTGACACATTTTTGCATCAATCGGTCATATTCGGCTGTTGAGCCATCACAAACGTGAACATCATCCGGTTCACACATTTTTACGCATTCTTCAATCCATGCTTTAATTTTTGGATTTTTAATGTCATCAAGTTTCATCTAAAACTCCTATAAACCCGGCTTTTGCCGAAAAAATACATCTCAAAGGAAATTCCTTGAGTACTAATAATAGCTTTTAAGTTTGAAAAATTCAATGGGGGTTTTGCTTAAGGTTTATTAAAATTTTTAGTTTAATCTTGCAAAACC
>JAAYQG010000108.1 GCA_012519415.1 Treponema sp.
CTATTTTGCATTTAATAAATCGTGTTGCTATTACGGTAAAAAAAACGATTATAAACAGGTTGAATATTTTTATAATTCATATATGATTGCTTAAAAGACTTTTTCAGGAAGCCTTACATAAAATGGAATTTTCTCAAGTGCTTTGCTAAAAAAAAGATACTCTACAATTTTTGAATTATGATTTAATGCAGGTAAAAATCCGTATATAATACCGGCCAATAAGGAAAAAACCAAATATACGCAAATCAGCACAAAGCAATATATAAATCCTGTTTTGACATAATTTTTCTTTGTCAGTTTCACATATTGATTATATCTATTGATTTCCAAAATGTATATATTCAGCTGAAAATTAGCGAACATTGCAAATGAGTAAAACTTCGTATGAATAATGCGCCTGCTTTGTATAACTTAATTACTTGATAAATTCTTTATGCTTTTTTATTATGTTTATATGTTTAATTCTTTCCAAGATTCAATAAATGAAATTTTCAAAACGGATGTTGCGATTGTACAAAAAAACAGGATACATGGCGGCGATATAAACCGTGCACTTAAAATAGTTCTGGATAACGGCGCAACGCTTTTTGTAAAAACGAATTCTTTTGAAAATGTTGCTTTTTTTGAAACAGAAACAAAATCTCTTGAAACAATGAGCAAAACAAACACAATCGGAGTGCCAAAAGTTTTGGGCTTTGGTACAGACAAAGGAATGCAAAATATTGTTTCCGATTTTTTTGATAACAAACCTTTTTCTTTTCTTATTTTGGAATATCTTGAGCCTGCAAATAAAAACAATGATTATTGGGAAGTTTTTGGAAGGGAACTTGCACAAATGCATAAAACTCGTTCAGAAAATTTTAAAACATTTGGTTTCTTTCATGATAATTTTATAGGTTACACAAAACAGATAAACACGCCATGCAATAGCTGGATAAATTTTTTTAGAGATTATAGACTTTTGCCACAAATAAAAAAAGCAAGCATATATTTTGATTCTGCAATACAAAAAAAATTCATAAAACTTTTAGATAATCTTGAAAATTTTCTTTTTGAGCCTCAATTTCCAAATCTTTTGCATGGCGATCTTTGGAGTGGAAACATACATTGCGGTCCGGACGGTAAAGCATGGATTTTAGATCCTGCTTGTTATTACGGACATAGCGAAGCTGATATCGCGATGGCTCAATTATTTGGAAATCTTCCGTCTACTTTTTATGCTGCATATAACGAAATAAATAATATTTCAGCAGATTATAAAGACAGAAAAGATTTGTATAATCTTTATCAAATTTTGAATCATCTTAATATGTTTGGAAAAAGTTACTATTCTGAAGTGATTTTCATTTTAAACAAATATTTATAAAAAAGAGATTATCGTTTTATTTCTGTCGGCGGAACAACGATGAGCGATGCAATCGTTAGTGCTGCGACGAGTACGAACACGATTTCTTTTTGGATAAATGATTTTAGATTGTGCTTCATGGTTTCTCCAGCAAAAAATCCAAAAGATATTTTGTATATATGCCGTTTCGTTCGATGTTTTGAAATTCATTGAGCGTCAGAACGAACTTAGGGTAGTTGTCTTGTATCTTTTTGAGCGGGGCAAATTAGCGGTCGATTGTGCGTACATCGGGCAACAAATATGCAAGCTGGATGTACAGTCGTTCGCCCTGACGTTCTGCGATAAAGTCAATTTTAAGGTCGTCAATTTTGCCGACGTGGACGGTGTATCCACGTGTTCGCAATTCAAGATAGACGACGTTTTCGAGGAGCCCTGAAATGTCGCCGTCACGGTAGCCGACTAAGCCGTGTCGCAGTCCGATGTCGCCGGCATAAAACTTTTCAAGAAATTCCAGTTGCTTCAAACCTTTCAAATCATAGCAAGATACTTTTGAAATTAAAAACGCCCGCCACGAAAACCGAGACGAGCGCATATTGAAAGTCAATGCAACTTATTTAAGATTGATTATACTCATATCATAATCTGACGGCGGGACATAGCCCATAAGATTCATCAATGTTGCAGGCCATGAAGAAATTCCCAAACTGCTGTTAAGTTTGAGATCGTACTCGCCTTTGTATTCTGGATCGTAGATAATGCCCGGAACAGGGTTCAATGAGTGGCTAGTCTTTGCTTTTGGCTCGCCGTCTTCACCTTTCTTTACAGAACCGTCTTTTGCATGTTCGTACATATCGTCTGAATTTCCGTGATCAGCTGTCAAACAGAGGATACCTCCTGCTTCGTCGATTGCCTGTTTAATGCGACCGAGCTGCAAATCCATACCTTCCATAGAACAAACTACAGCGTTGAACACCCCGGTATGTCCAACCATATCACCGTTAGGAAAGTTAAGACGGATGTGGTCATATTTTCCGGATTTGATTGCTTCTATTACTTTGTCTGTGATTTCAGCACATTTCATCCATGGACGCTGCTCGAATGGAACTACGTCAGATGGAACTTCAATGTAGTCTTCGAGTTTTTCATCGAATTTACCCTGTTTGTTTCCATTGAAGAAGTATGTTACGTGTCCGTATTTTTGAGTTTCAGAAATTGCAAGAAGCTTTACTCCAGTTTTTGTAAGATATTCACCCATTGTGCGAGAAATAGCAGGTGGATTCACAAGATACTGAGAAGGAACATGAGCATCTCCATCATATTCCATCATGCCGGCATATTCAACTTCCGGTACTCTTGTGCGGTCAAATGGAAGCTCTCCGCCTTTTGGTGTTTCAAAAGCTCGAGTCATTTCAAGCGCACGGTCGCCGCGAAAGTTAAAATATATAACAGAATCGCCATCGTTAATTGTACCAACAGGTTTGCCGTCTTTTGCAATTACAAACTCTTTCATATCTTGGTCAAGCACACCTGGAATTTCTAAGCGGTATGTTTCAATAGCTTTTGTAGCAGATTCAAACATACGTCCCTCGCCCAAAACATGAGCTTTCCAGCCACGCTCAACCATACTCCAATCAGCATTGTAGCGATCCATAGTCAAATACATACGCCCGCCGCCGCTTGCAATTTTATAATCAACATTGCTAAAACCTGCTAAAAATTCTTCAAGAGGAGTAATATAATTTAATGCAGAAGTCGGATCAACATCTCGCCCGTCCAGCAAAGCATGAACACAAACTTTTTTCACGCCTTCCTTATAAGCTTGATTTATCATAGCTTTAAGGTGATCAATATGAGAGTGAACATTACCGTCTGAAACAAGACCAATAAAATGCAACGCAGAAGATTTATCATTCACATTTTTCACAAGTTTTTTCCAAGTAGCAGCATCAAACATAGAACCGTTTGCAATAGAAGAACTTACAAGTTTAGCACCTTGTGCAAAAACTCTACCACAGCCCATAGCGTTGTGCCCTACTTCGCTGTTGCCCATATCATCATCAGACGGAAGCCCTACGGCAGTTCCGTGTGCTTTAAGCTTTGTATTCGGACAGTTTGCAGTAAACCAGTCCAAATACTTCATTCTGGAAGCCTTTACAGCATCTCCCTCTTCATATTTACCATATCCAACGCCGTCCATAATAACAAGAACAACAGGACCACGACGACCTTTCCATTTCGGGTTTTTTTCCAAAGCATGTATAGCGTCTGCCATAATATCTCCGCAATTAATAATAAATCAAACCTTTAATGCCATCTTCTGGCAAAGTTTTGATCACAGTTAGGGGAACAATTTGCAATCGTACAGTTCCAAAAATTTTCTAACTCTTTTTAATATACGATTTCGTTCAATAATATAATAAATTTTTTAATGTTATACAATGAAGTATGAGAAACAAAATGCATGCGAAACCTTGTGTAGTCTCTCTAACAGAAGCATTCTGCAAAGATAATTTCAAGTAAAAGCTTATATGAATGTCTATTGTAAAACCTTGTGATTGATGAGCATTCCAAAAAATTCAGTTTTCAGAATGCTCTTCAATTACAACGCCGATTACAAACAAAGTGAATTAATCGCAGTTTTTGTGTTTTTTATAAAGGCTTGCGTTACTAGTTCTGTACTGCATTGGCATCATATCTTTATTTTTTGGATATCTTGCGCCGCCATCTCGTCTTGAAGCACGGTCAAAATTGCGTCGTTCACTACGGCTTTCGCCAAAAGGACGCTCAAATCTTTTTCCATTCTGAAAATTTTTTCCGCTCCGTCTATCTTGGTTGCCGCCGAAATCGTTTGTTTTTGTATCAATATGCATATGCGGAAGTTGTCTATCTTTTTTTGCCATATCAAGTGCGCGCATTGCTAAATCCGGCGGCAAACTTACAAGCGAAAAATTTTCCGTAACTTCAATTCGGTCTACAAGACGCCCCGGAATACGCAAGAGCCCTGAAAAGAAACGTGCAATTTCAGGTTTTCCCATACCGTCGCGACGCCCAAATCCAACATAAAGACGAATCTGTTTTGAAATTGGAGCAGCATAAATTGAATTTACATTGCCATATCGGCTTCTATCAAGCTGTTCACCGAACTGCTCTTCAAGTAAAGATGCAACTATAGCTTTTGGCTCTTGATCTTTGCAAAGTTTTTCTGCAAATTCCACAAACTCTTTTGACGCAGCTTTAAGCGGCGGTTTTTTGTTTTCTTTTTTTAAGGGAGTAATTTCAACACTTTCGGAATTGTCATCACTTAATTCATATTCATTTTCAAAATTCTCACACGATGTTGCAATTTCATCTTCTAATTCATAAATATCATTGTTGGTAACTGAAAGTCCAAGACGGCTCAAAGTTTCATCAAAAAGCCTTTTTCTTTTTGCTTCCAATACTTCATCAATAGAAGGAATTTCCGCTTCTTCAAGATTTCCGCCTGAAACTTTTCTAAGATAATTCACTTTTCTTCGTTCTTCTGGACGCACAAGAGTAAAAGCCATTCCCTTAGCACCGGCGCGACCGGTACGACCTATGCGGTGAATGTAAGTTGGTCCGTCAAACGGCATTGCATAATTGACAACGTGCGAAAGTCCTGTAACATCAATGCCGCGAGCTGCCACATCTGTTGCAACAAGAATTTTCGTTTTTTTGCTTCTAAAACGAGCAAGAATTTTTTCACGCTGCACTTGCGCAATATCCCCGTGAAGCGCTGCAGCTTGATAACCACGGTCATCAAGTTCTTTTGCAACCATATCTGCGTCGGATTTTGTTTGTGTAAAAATCAAGCCATAAAATTCGTCCGATATATCAATTAAACGAACAAGCGCATTGATTTTTTCACTTTCTCGGACAACCCAATAACGCTGTTCTGTTAAAACTGGCTCTTCAGGACGAGCTTCTTCTTCAACAATTTCATAATCGCCCATAAAACGAGATGCAATATTCAAAATAGGTTGCGGCATTGTTGCTGAAAAAAGCAGAACGCGGCTGTTTGGATTTGCTTGATTAAAAATATCTTCAATATCTTCGATAAAACCCATATCAAGCATTTCGTCTGCTTCATCAAGAATAAAATAATCAATATTCGAAATATTTAGCGAGCCGCGCTCAAGGTGATCTTTTACACGTCCGGGCGTTCCAACAACAATTTCAACACCGCGTCGCAAGTTTCTAAGCTGCTCATTCATCCCCGTTCCGCCATAAACAGAAGTAATTCGAGGGAATTTTTTTGAATGAAGCGAATCAATTTCCTTACTTACTTGAAGCGCAAGTTCTCGAGTTGGAGTAAGAACAAGCGCACAGACTTTGCCCTTGTCTTCTTTAATTTTTTGTACTAACGGAATGCCAAAAGCAGCAGTTTTACCTGTACCAGTTCTAGCTTTTGCAATAATGTTTGCATCTCCATCTAAAAGGCGCGGAATTGCAAGCACCTGAATAGGAGACGGCTGTTCAAAACCCTTTGCAGCAACAGCCACAAGAGTTTCTTCATCAAGACCGAGGTCTTCAAAAGAGATAAATTCTTCCATGTTCAATCCTTTAGCATATTGCTGTATATCGCACAATTCATGAACCGGAAATCATCAAGGGCAGCCCCTTCTGTAACAGGAAAAAACCAACGACGTCAGCATTTATGCTTTACTAATATGCGGCGCAAAACAAACGCCGCTCCATGCAGATTTTCTGCAGACTCAAGTTCCTTATATTAGCGTTTTTTGTTTAGTTTGGGAAGTACAATTTGCTAAATAACACATTATTTGCAAAGATTTTCAGTATATTGCAAAATAACGCAAAATAATTAAACGAAATTGTTTCTGTAGCGCAAACATTACATATGAATTTATTCTTTGCTATATATTTGCTATATAACTAAAAATCAAATATAATAAATTATACGATTAAACCGAATTTGCTGAAAAAAATATTCAGAATAAATCCATTAAGTTTTCTAAACCGAATATGTTTAAGAAAATCAGTTTTTTATCTCATAAAAAATCAAATCGGAAGCTATACTTCTCAATTAATTTATTTGGAGGATAACATGAAGGGTAAAATGAAAAATCTCGCTAATTCAAGCTGTTTGAAATATTATGTTTTTTTGTGTGTTTTATGTAGCGTTGTTTTATTTAGTTGTACAACAGTTTCTTCCGCTAAAGTTCCTGTTTTTAAGCAAGACGATACAAACGGTATTTACAAAGCAGATTCGGTTTCTTATGGAATAAATAGCAAACAAAAGCTTGATATTTATTTGCCGGAAGATTATAAAACAAAAGATTCTCTTGATATTGTGATTTATATTCATGGCGGAGCATATTATACCGGCAGTCGCAATGAAATGTACTATAAATATATTGAAATGGCAAAAAATGGTCTTGCAGTTGCTGCTATGGATTACCGTCTTGTTGCTCCATATAACAGGACTTTTCTAAAAGAAATGTTTAACGATGTATGTTCTTCAATAGAAAAAATTGCTAAAATATGTATTCAAAATAACATAACACTTGATAAGGCTGCAATTATGGGTGCTTCAGCTGGCGCACATTTTGCCATGCTTTATGCTTATAAAATAGCAGAAGACAGTCCGATTGATTTGGCTTTTTGTATAAATTATGTAGGTCCTGCCGATTTAACAAACGATGCTTTTCTTAATAAAGCTGAAGAAAAAAAATTTGAACAGCTTGGAAAAATGTTTACAAAACGTTTGGGCGTAAAAAAACTGAGCGATGCAATTCCGTATTTACAAGAATATTCGCCAATTGAATATCTAAAACCTACAAGCATACCTACAATATGCGTATATGGCAAAAAAGACGAGATTGTTCCTTTTGCAATTTGCGAATCTCTTATAAACAAATTTGAAAGCTTAGGTTGCACATACGATTTAATTGTGTTTCCAAATAGCAACCATGATTTGGCAGCACCGGAAGATGCGCCTCTAAAAGATGAGGTTATTTCCAAAATAGCAGAATATATGGAAAAATATTTCTAATGTTTGAAAAAATTCATCATTGTGTCAATTGGCGTAAAAACCGGCGAGCAGTCGGAAAGCAACTGTTGTAATTATTGCTTTTTTTAAGAACAACTAAAAAAACCGTCTGTTTGGATTTTTAAACTTTCAGCTTAATCCTTAAATTTTCTTGTTGAGGATTAATTTTCGCCTATTAATTTTGTCTAGCACTTTGACGATTTTATCAAAGATTTGAATATTTATTTGCGTTCGTTGCGAAGAATCTGCCTTACAAGTTTTCCTGATGTAGATAAGTCCTGTTCTTGCCATCCTCCTTGCGCTGTTTTGTCCGCATTGTATTTCAATATACCGGAATCTTCCCCTTTGTTGTTTACAGACCAGTTTGCCCAGGAAATGTTATTTGCGCTTAAAAATCTTATCCATTCGAGAGTTTCTTTTTCAAAAACACCGCCGTCGCCTGAAGCTTTTGTAGTGCCCCATTCCGTTACAAAAATGGGCAGCCCTGACTTCAAAGCATCAGAAGCTCTTTTTCTAAATTGTTCCCCGTGCGAGCCTGCATAGAAGTGCAGAGTATACATTATATTTGTCTGATCTGTAATAGGATTTTGGGCTGCAATATGTACGTCTTGGCTCCATGTCGATGTTCCTACTATTATGATATTGTCAGGATCATATTGTCTGATTGCATCAATTACTTCTTCAGCGTAGGGCTTTATATTGTTGTTCCATGTAACGTCTTTTCCGTTTGGCTCATTGCAAATTTCATAAATAATATTCGGATAAGAACCGTATTTCTGTGCAATTTCAGTAAAAAATTCGATAGCTTTGGTTTTGTATACCAGCGGATCTTTATCCGACAAAACATGCCAATCAACAATTATGTACATACCGTTTTTTATGCAGGCTTCTATTGATTTTATCATTATGGGTTTTAATGCACCGTTTGTCGCATAACCGCCCTCACGCAGATAAAGTGCTGCTCTGAACAACTGGCAGTTCCAGTCATCGCGGAGCCATTTGATAACATTTTCGTTTGCATATTTACCGTACCATTGAAGCCCGTGCGAACTCATGCCTCTTAATTGAACAGGTTCTCCTGCTTGGTTGCAGAGGTTTGTTCCTATTATTTGAAGCTTACCATAGCGTTCTACAACTGTTTTTCCGTCTTTATCTACGGCAAGATGCGTATCTTTTGTTTTTTTACTGCAAGCCGTAAAAAGTAGCAAGGTAATAATCATAAAAATCAGAAGCTTTTTCATTTTTCCCCCTAAAAAAACTCAATGAGTACGTGCTTTCGTAGCTTTGCTAAAAAAGCACATAAAATAAAAACAGTGCCTCAACGGCATTCCTTACAAGGTGATTTTATATTAGCACCTTTAGGTTTATATGTCTAAGAAAATTCGACAGATATATGAAAATCTATTCTTTGAACATTTATTTTTGAATTATTGCTTGTAAGTATGAATATATAATGCTATTACAATACTAAAGTATGTTATTGTATGGAGGTTTTGTATGGCAAATGCGGCTCTTGTTCAAGTAAAAGTTGATAAAGATATCAAAGAGGATGTTTCAAAAATCTATGAAAATCTAGGACTTGATTTACCAACTGCAATCAGAATCTTTTTTAAGAAAAGCATTGCTGTCGGAGGACTTCCATTTGATTTACGAGATGATAGTGTACAAAGCCGCTGGAATATTTATAAAGAAGCTCGTAATTCAATACAGAATAACAATGTACCGGAAATGACTTTGTAGAAAAAAATGCAGAAATAGCTGCAACAAGAAAATAGGCTTCTACACTTAAGGATGCTTTTCTTGTTACAGGAAATGGAAAACACTTTCCTGTAAAACCGTTTATCGTTACACCTGCAGAATTAGTAAATTTATTTTTAGAAACATAATTATAAAATCATAGTCAATTCATGTAAACTAAAATTTTATACAGCCATACATATAATTCCATGCTGTTTTTAGATAATTTACAATTTTCTACTCTCGTTTTAACCGAATCATAATCCAGTTTTGAAATAGCTCCGGAAGAAAACATCTGAAAATAATCGCTTAGCTCATTTTTTTCTTCAATAAGTAATTCTAAAACAATAGTCAACTGATTTTCATACTGATTTTTAAGATATTTGTATTGCTGACGAACAAATTCTTTTTGAGCAAGATATGAATTATATGATTTTTCTGCTGCAGTATAATCGTTTTTAAACTGCTCTTTATTGTGTTTTACAATACCGGAAATCAGCGGTGAAAAATTTATACTTACACTTGTAGTCCAAGCGGAAGGTGAGCCTAAATCTTTCCACGGCTTTTTCCATTCTTCTGCTTTTGTTGCATCCATTGACCACGCAGGCTGAACTGAAAATGAAAGTGTCGGCGCAGAATTCTGCTTTTGTAATGTTCTGTTTGCATTGAGTATTTCAAGTTTTAATTTATATGTTTCTTCAAGCGGGTCTATAACATTTTCAAGGGAATTATTTATGAGCTGAATAACTTCGTTTTCATTTAGTAAATTACTTTCAAAAGATAAAAATTTGTCGTTATCATCAAAATTAAAACCGCAAATTGTCTTTAACCTTTGCAAATAACTTTCATAACTTGAAAAAGCAGATACAAGATTTTGCTGATAATTCCATTTTGAATTTTTCATTTCTAAAATTTCAGCCTGATTTATATTGCCGGAATCTTTAAGCTGCTTTAAGGCTTTTATTTTCTCATCTAAATGAGCAATGGAATTTTGAAGCATTTTTATTTCATTTTTATAAACAAGCACATAGACATAATTTTGAATAATATTCTCTAAGACATTTTTTTTAGTATAAAGAAGCTGATTGTAATAATACTTTTTCTGAAGTTGTGCAGAAAGAATAGAGGGATCTTTTAATTTTCCCTGCACCCAAAATGGCAAAAGGCTTTGCGTAAGTGAAAAGGAAATATTCGGCGATTGCAAAAGAAATCTTTTGTCATTTATTGTAGAGATGTTAAAAGAATACGTGCCTGTAGTTGAAATAGTTGTGCCGCCAAAAAGAGGCTGTGAAACGGTAATATTTGAAGAAAATGCATCCGGTGCTTGATTCCATGCGTAGTTTTTTGGCAAGGTTGCAGAAGAAGCAACATTAACAGATGGTGCTAATTCTCCGTTAAAAGTTTTTGCAGAAAGTGCCGCATTATCGTAAGTATTTTGAGCAGAAATAATTTCGGGATTGTTCTGAAATGCTAAATGTATTAAACCTGCAAGAGAGGTTGCATATAGATTTAAAGAAAATAGAAGAACCGCAAATATCGTGCTCACTTTTCTAAATAACATAACTATTCCTTGTTTTAATGTAAAAAATCGAGTTTTCTAAGTATCATATGCATTACAGTACTGCGGTCCGTAATTATTCTGCCTTCTGCTGTAATTCCCGGAATAAGTTTTGCAGTCTGACCGTTCTTTGCATAAAGATACGGGTCTGAAATTTCTGCTTCTGCAATAAAAACCGGTTGATTATTTAAATATGTTACATCCGGTGGAACAATTGAAATTTTTGTTTCTTTCATTCCATAACGACTAGGAGGAAGTCCCGGAAACTTAATTTTCAGCGAATTTCCAACTTTTATCCGTGCAACATAACTTGGGTCAATGTAAACATCTGCTTTGAGTGTTTTGTTATTTTGCGGAACAATTCTAAGAATTTCTTCACCTACAAATAGGTAATCTCCAATATTTAATTTTGTGATTTCTGCGACTCGCCCGCTAATTGGTGCATAAATCGTTGAGTTTTTTATGGTACGTTCAAGTTCGGAAATACGGCTTTCAATAGAGTTTTTAGCAGAAACCAATTGTTTTTTTGTTTCAAGTGCCTGCATTTTTTGATTATTTTTCCAAGTTTCAAAGGCAAGTTCATTCTGGCTTAACTGATTTTGCAAATCTATAACATTTTGCGGGATTTTTAAAGTTGCAGGTTTTGCTTGTTCGCGTTTAAGTTTTGTTTTTATGTCTAAAATTAGGGTCCGGTAACGCTGAAATTCTGTTACATAGCCGGATGATTTTACAAATGCATCAGAAAGTTCATCTATTTCAGGCAAAGTTTCCGTATCTATTGTCTGAAGAAGGGTATCATTTATAAAAATATCATTTTCGTTTTTATGTTCTTCATTTTTATACGCTTTAAGTTCTTTTTTAAAAACGCTTGTATCTAATTCAAAAAGCAAATCCCCTTCGTTTACAATATCATCATTTTCAAAGTTTTTAGAATAAACCTGCCCACTTGTTACGCACTTTATTGAAGAAACGGTTTGGCTTGGTCGCAGGATTACAGTCGATTTTACAACATCATCCATAGGTGCAAATGCTGCCCAGAGTAAAACCAAAGCAATTGAAACACAAACTATCAAAATAAAACCATACATTGCATTAACAGGCTTTAGCATAAAAAATGCAGAAGTCTTTTTCATCTCATCAAAAGTTTTTAAGTGCATTAGGCATAGACCTCCGACCACATTTCGCTATAAAGTCCGCCGTTTTTCAAAAGCCCGTTGTGAGTTCCTTGTTCTAAAATTTTACCTTCTTTCATTACAAAAATTTTATCGCAGTTCATAACTGTTGTTAGACGATGAGCAATTAAAATTACGGCAATGTTTTCGGCTTTAAGTTGCTTTATTACTTTATGAATTTCCATTTCGCTTACCGTATCAAGATTACTTGTTGCTTCATCAAGTATTATAAAAGACGGATTTCCAAGCAATGCACGAGCCAATGCCAGACGTTGTTTTTCACCACCGGAAAGACCTCCACCATGTTCGCCAAGTTCCGAGTCGTACCGTTTTGGAAGTTTTTCTATAAATTGATGAGCCCCTGCTTTTTTTGAAGCTTCAATTATGTCTTCCAAACTTGCCTCTGGTTTGTGCAATGCAATGTTTTCTCTTACACTTCCGCTAAACAAGAAAATATCTTGTGGAACATAGCCTATTTTGCTTCTTAAATGACTTATATCAATATCTCGAATATCATATCCATCAAGATAAATTTTACCTTCCAAAGCTTCGTAAAAGCGCAAAATTAATTTTACAAAAGTTGATTTACCACAGCCACTTGGTCCAACAAAGGCAGTCCAACTTCCCGGAGCAATTTCTAAATTAAAATGTTCATAAATAGGGCGGCGGCTTCCGTAAGCAAAAGTTACATCATCAAACTTAATATGACCATTTATTTTTGCAGGTTTTATATATTTTATTGAGTCATCCTTTTCGCAGTCAAGTTCAAGAATCTCTCCGACACGTTCAGCGGCAACTAAGGCTTCTTGAATCTGGTTTTGAATTTGTATAAGACGAAATAGAGGTCCTGTAAAATATCCTAGAAGTGAATTAAATGTAATTAGAGTACCAAAACTCATAGTGCCTTCAATAATTGAAGAACAACCAATCCAATAAACTAAAAGACCGCTTATTCCGTTAATTAATCCGCTTATAAAACCTTGAGAAATTCCATATTTATTGAGAGTCCAGCCTGTATCTATAGCTGTCATCTTCTTTTTTTCATATTCATAATTCACAATTTCTTCTGCATTAAAAGCCTTCACTGTTGCAACACCATTTAGCGATTCATATAAATAAGACTGAACCTCTGCATTTTGACTCATAGATTTTGCATAAAAACTCCGATAGATTTTTGCATAAATAACCGAAACAACAGCTGCCAAAATAACAGTAGCAATAGAAACGCCAAAAAGTTTTGTGTTTATTGAAAATAAAATGGGAGCACTAACAATAAGCATTACGACATCCATAATTCCACTAATTGCAGCAGAAGAAAGAGTTTGTTTTATTTTATCTAAATCTCCAAGACGAGAAAGAATTTCGCCGGATTTTCGGCTTTCAAAAAATGAAATGGGAAGCTTGAATATATGTTCCAAATAAGAAAAATTTAACTGCAAATCTGTCTTAAAAGAAAAATGAGAGAGAAGGCTACTTCGGACAGTTTCAACTATGCTTTGGATTAAAACAACAAAAAGAATTCCAAAAGAAATTGAATGCAACGAAAACAGGGCCTTAGCATATACAACCTCATCAAACAGATACTTATAATAGAAAGAAGTTGCTATTCCAAACACTAAAAGTAGCACCGATGAAAGAAAAGAAAAAATAAGCGTTTTTGTGTGAGGCAAGAAAACAGGAATGAATTTTAAAAGAAGAGATTATTTTTTGTTTTTTGTAAAATTGACATCAGGTTCAAAAAACAATGAATACCCTGTCCATTCTTTTTTAAATTGTTCTATGGCAACCGTCTTTTTTTTTCCTAACGGGTTTGGATCCCAAAGTTGTATTTTCTTTTTACCAATTTTTTTTACAACAACAAAATGATATGTCCAACTTTCGTTATCGAAAGCAATATTAAGATGTGCAATAAAAGGCGTTGGTATTTTTGGTGAAAGGAACTTTGATTCATTCACTAATGCTTTTACTTTTAGCCCATAATTTTTAGCCGCATCAATTAGTCCTCGTAAATTCGTACCATAAGCATCAGTACCTGCATTTTTTCGAATTTCAGCAACACTTAAATGCTTTCCAAAATGTGATGCTATCATTGCAAGACATGCAGCTCCACAATCTGATTCATCGAATTGTTGATAATATCTCATAATTCGATTCTCTTAGTTTTGTATAAGGGTAGCTGCAATTTTTTTCATATCAACATGATTTTCAATTAATTTTATTAGTAAATTAATTGATTCTATTATAACAAACTTTCGAATCTGGCATTCTATATCATCTGGCTCAAAAACAGATTTATTACTTTTTAAGCTATTATAATGACATGTTCCTCCACAAATATATCTTGCCCAACAAGATGAGCATTTATCCATCTGATTAACTAATATAGGCTTAAGCAATTCCTTTGACGATTTCTTTTCTTTTATATTGCCTAAACAGTATTCTTTATCACCAATTACATACAAACAAGGATACATATTTCCTTCTTCATCTAAGACAACTTCACTTCCCCAAGTACAGCGACCTGATTGTCTAATTCGGTAAAATAAATTAGATAAAGCAAGCATCGACAAATCTTCTTTCAAAAGAGTAAATGCTGTAAAATCATTATTTTTTACTTCTTCAAATATAATATCATACAACCTTTTATAACCATTTATTAAAAAATTAACATTTTTTTCTGTAAAGGATTTTTTGTCTCCATTTCTAATCGGGCACATTTGAATTGCAGAAATTTTTAGAGTCTTAAAATAACCATAAAGTTTATCTGGATTTGGATAGTCACTAGTAAGCACACAAGAAATTTTTACATTAATATTATTTTCTTGCAACAATCTAATACTTTGAACTACATCTTTATGAGAACCTTGCCCATCATAATACATTCTGTTTTTATCATGAACTTCTTCTGGACCATCTAGGCTAATCCAAAAAGGATCTATACGAATCTTTTTTATTAGCTCAATATCTTTATCAGACAAATTAGCTCCATTTGACATAAACCAGAGTCTAAACTGTTGATAGTCTTTATGTTTTAAGAATTCTGGATAAAATGTTTCTAGTAACTCTCTATTTAATCGCAAAAGTCGTTTTTTATCTAAAAAATCTGGATTGTAATTACCTTTTTTTAAGATTTCTTCTATCTTCTTTTTTTCCTTAAAACGGCTATATAATTTTTCATCCAGAACAATTGATTTAAAATCTTCTTTTGGATTACCCGAAAATGAAATTGCATTACTTGTATATAAATCTTTTTGTATTAATTCTAGGAATTCAGAATAAGTACCCTTTAATATTTCATTTTCATCTATATATAAATTCTCATATTCAGCAAATTTATCATCTAAGGCAATTATTTTATCTGAATCTAAAAGAGCTTCAGCAGTCATATCAATTGAAAAAATAATTTCGTCATTGTTTATTTTAAAATATTTATCTGTGTATTCTAAGACTTCAAAAGTTTTTTCAAGACTCATTACATTTTTATTGTTTTTATGTCTGTAACAATAAGTACAATTTAAATTACATTTATTTGAAAAATTAATTGTTAGGTGTGTTTCTGGTAAACGCGAAAAAGAATGTTTATCCTTCCATTGAGATAACTTATTGAGGATTTGTGAAATCTGGATTTCTTCATTTTTATTTGCTGGAATCCAATTATCTGTGAAAATGAAATTACAACATGTATTGTTTATTGGAAATATGTTTTGTGACAATGCATCGTATAAATAATTATTCTTTTTTTCACTTGTAAACAATTGTAATCGATTTTGTTTTTTAATTTCTTTTCGTAATTCTATTATATTATCACTCATAATAAAAATCTCTATAATAATATCAAATTATTTTATTCCAAAGTCAAAATAAACTTTTCCAGTTCCGGAACAAAGTCTTCTAATGTTTTATATTTTTTTCTATTGTTCTCGTAGTTGTCAAGGAATTCTGCAATTTGGGGAACATATATCCATTTATGATATTCGAGTACCGCCTGTTCATTAAACATTTTCATTTCAGATTCTGTCCAAGCTTTTTCCAAAAATTTATTCGCACAGGCTTGATTTATAGTTTCATTTAATATGAATAAAGCAGACCTGTAGCCTTGCGAAATATACAAAGAGGAATTTTCATAAAAAAGATTACTAAACATAGATTTTATTTTTTTATTTTCATATAGTTTTTCAACTATCCTTAATGTTCTTGGATGAGAAAATTCGTGAGTAACTAAATATAAAAAATATCTTTCATCTACAGGAGCTGCCGTAATAACAGCATGAGGAATATCTTTCCCTTTTGAATTTTTAATTATAAGTCCGAAATTTCCGCCACCTGTTAGATCTGAAAAATAAAGACATAAAGGTTCCTTTGTTTTGATTCCATAAAAATCTTCCATCCATGTATCAAAAGCGAATTTGCTCAAAATACTGATTTTTTCATCAATTATTTTTTCGTAATCTGCTACATGCTCAATAAAAAATGTATCAAAATTAGAGTTTTTTCGGAAATTTCTAACTTGTTCTAAAAAAACATTACTAGCATAATAGGGAATTGTTTTAGCAGGAAGATGATTGGCAGTCTGGACAATAAAATTTTTGTTATTTATGTCCATAATATAACCTGCAACTGTTTCATTCAAGTAAATTCCATACTCCGGCACACGTCCGTATATCAATCCGTTATTTCTTAGAGATAATACTACAGGGTCATATTTAAAATCTTCAAAATATTCATCTATCTCATCTATATATTGAATGGAGTAAATGGAGTCTGAATTATTAAAGTTGTAAGGCGCAGCACTGGCAAGTCTGCCTATGAGCATCATCATCTCAACATTCGGGTCAACCATTACATCTATGTTACCGACTGTTTTTACAATTGGCTTTGCTGTAAATTGATAATTGTTGTTACTATTTTGCTTATTATAACAAGATACTAATAAGCATAAAAAAACAACTGAAAAATACAACAAGCCTTTTCTTTTCATAATTACTTCCCTTTTCTGAATATTGTTATCCTTGTTATTGTCTCGCTCTTTTAAATAGGTATAGATTTATTAATCTATACCTATTATATTTTAGAAGAATTTCCAACCACACCAGCCAGCATTGCAATCTGGAATACCGTAACAACTACCGCCACCCATACCGCCACAGGTGCCACCAATTACATCTGTTATCTCTAATTCAGATACCTCTTGAAATAAACCTTTTGTAAATCCAAAAGATTCCAATACATTAAAACTTTCCATTGTCTTCATAAGACCTCCGTAGAAAAAATTATTATAATTTCCTATACATCAACATTATAATGATATATCCGGATTATCCCATTCTCTTGTTGATATATAATCCATTATTGTTTATTTAACACCATATTACAAAATATTTAATAAATTATTCTGTAATACTATTTCTTTCCTTATATTTAAAATATGATTCTAAGTATTCTTTTGGATTGTTTTTAATAGAATAGCAAACCATGTTTATTTCTTTACCTAATTTTTTATTCTCTGATCTAAACTTAGGACAACCTCCCATACAAGAATAAAGAAATAAGCAATTCTTGCATTCATCATCTTCAAATCCAGAACTTTCCATAACATTAAAAGCAGTAATATTTTTATCATCTCGAAAACCAGTTATCACATTACCTAGACATTTTTCTTTGTCTGATATTTCATTCCAACACTTATATATATCGCCAGAGGAATCTACTACGAAATAATTTATATGTTGAACACTACAAGCATATAACCTATTTTTTAATGGAATTAGTTTAGATGTAAATATATTATCTTTGTTTACTAAATCTAATATAGCACAACTAGACTCTAATGAAGACATGCAATCTGATGAATAACGATCTGATTCTGAATTTCTATATACAAAAGCAGGATATATATAAAAAAATCTTTGATACTTTGAATGAATCATATTACACACTTTCTTATAAGCAGATACATTCGATTTATCTAAATTAACACGTAAAGAAACATTTATATGAGTATTGTTCTTTTGACAATAATTATAAATTTTATCGAGAGAAGATAATATAGCTTGAAAAGAATTTTTTCCGTTTTTCATTGGGCGTCTTGAATTATGTATTTCTTCATCCCCGTCTAATGTAATTTGAACATAATCAAATTTTTTTTCATCAACAAACTTTATAACATCATCATTTATCAAAGACCCATTGGTTATCATTGAATAATGTATATTAGGAATTCCTAATTTTTCAATTTCTTTTGTAATTTCAAGAACTTTATTCCAAGCACAAAGCGGTTCCCCGCCATACCAAGTTATATTTAAAGTCTTACAATCCCTTTTTTTGATGAAATTAATCAATCCATCAATCACTTCTTCTGTCAGACTGACATTCTGAACACGATCACCTTCATAACAATAAACACACTTAAAATTACAAGACATAGTAGGTGCAATGGTTAAACCAATTATTCTTGAATTAAAACGAGTCAGATATGATAAAAATTTTAACCGTTTAAACCGTTCCTCATCTGATTCTGGAAGCAAAACTCCAGACTTTATAAATTCTTTTTTTATATCTTCCGGTAATTCTGAATCGTCACCTGTGTCAAACATTTTCTGGACATGAGGTACATTTTCCTCATCTATCTGATAAAAGCTATTTGAATTCCCACAGAATAACAAATAACCATTTTCTTTTGATTTAAAGAATAAATTTCTTTTTGATACAAACATATTTTATACTTTCTCCTTCATCATAGTTAACATTATATCCCATACAACTTTTATTAACAACAAAGAATAGAACGTATTTCTTATGCAATAGTCTCCGTGTGTTTTGGTTCCATTACCCCTAAAAGCTTATTCATTAATCATATTATAAACCTATTAAGTTAAAAAAGCAAATAAAAAAACACCTTTTTGGTTGTTTTTCTTAAAAAATTTACATTTTTTAGTAAATATTCCGGTGCTACGGAGTCACCATTCCGAAGATACGGAAATCACCTGTATAAACTGCGTCCTTTTGTCAAAACGCTTTTTCGAATAGGTTAAGATATATATTCTCCAGTAGTACATGGTATTATTTCTATGCATTTTTCTATAATCACTTCAGATCTTTTAACAAAACAGGCTAGCATTTCAGCATCAATCAAAAGATTATCTGTTTTTACTTTGTAGAAATTTTCTAATAATGAATTCTTATCAGTACTATATGCCTTACAATACAGTAAATCTAAAGTGTTTGGAAGATTTAATTTCTGAGACAGAGGCTCTTCTTTTGAATCACAAATAAGAGTGCTATTTTTTAATTCTTCCGGTATAATATGGTGAGAAGATAAAATGACTGTTTTTCCTAATAATATCGCTAAGTAAATTTCCGGAGCAACATATAGACCTATAGAAGTCCAAATAACTTTACTTGAAGTACTGATCAATTTCATAATTTCATAAATACTATAGTTTGCCATAAGAACAGTGACAGAATCGTTTAATTTTAGTTCATTGATTTTTAATTTTAATAGTAATAAATCTTTATTTATTTTTTGTTTTTGGTTATAAGTTTTTAATTTAATTGCTTCTTTATTATGTAGTCTAAATGATTTATCTGAAAGAGCATCATAATCAGCTATTTTTATAGTTAATTTTTTTTTGCTAATTTTTAACTGCTCGAAAGCTTCCAATATTACATCAATACCATCTTCTAAAAAACCGTTTTCCATAAAACATAAATAGTTATTTTTTACACAATTGCTCGGTTGATGATACTTTTCTTTATAGCTCTTTGTATAATGGTACGCTGCAGTGAACGTTAAAATTGAAAATTCATATTTATCAATTATATTGTAAGAATTTTGGTTTAGAATGTCACTGTTTACATAATAATCTGCATCATCTACGATTGTCTGAATTCTATTTAATGGGTTTCCAGAGATGTTAGCAAATTTTTGGATTGAAATACAAATCTTACCATTGGTACTAAAATATGGTATGAACATATTATCCAATAGAATATTATCTTCATGAGGAAGACTTATATTTTCAATAGCTGAATTATCATTATTCTGCAGATCAAAAACTTGAACTACATGTTTTTTTTGTAAACTTACAGCCATCCATTTATATACAAATCTTTTTTCAGACTCTTCTAAATTAGGAAAAACAATGCTACTAACACAATTTTTTGTTCTAGTAAGCAATAACTCATCTATATTCTCTAAATTTAATATTTTAATTTTATAACCTATTCTAGTAAATAATTCTTGTAAATCAAGAAATTCCTTATCTACTAACCTGTCAATGAAAAGTCTTTTTCCAATTCGTTCACTTTCAATTAAAATTTGTAGTGTTATTTCTTTTGGAAATTTAAGTATTTCCTTTTTTAGAAATACCTTCTTCTTTGATTTATTATCAAAAGGTGTAATAATACCTAATCGCCGGTTTTCTGGTACATTCTTTTCAATTGAATTATTTACAACCCCTAGAATAACCTGAAAATCATCATAATTTGAAGGTTCAACGTGTTCCCATTTTGATAGAATTTCATAAAAAATCTCAAATCCATAAGAACAAGCTAATTCTATCAAATAACTATTATGTTTTCGTAAAAACAAAGAAATATTTCTCTTTAGTGATGTATTCTCACAATTGGACTTATGAGGCTGGTGAAAAGATGGTGATTCTTTTAAAAAACAAAATTCAGCTCCTTGTAAATATAAGCGATATCCGAGCTCCATATCTTCATAACCCCAGACATCTCCAAAATTAACATCAAAACCACCACTTTTAATAAATAATTTCTTTTTTAATGAAAAGGAATGGCTGTATAAAAATCTCCATCCATGAAGATTAAAATCCTTGTCCTTCCGATGGTCTTCAATAAATGGTAATGTATGTAGCATATAAAATGATTCTTTTAAAAGAGTTTCATTTACAATATTAAAATGCACAAGAGAATTCCTATTTCCAAGAACAACAATATTTTCTTTTTCTAATTGCTTCTCAAAATGGTTTTGAACAAAATCTGGAGATGTAAGTATATCATTATCAAGAAAAATTAGTATATCGCCATTCGCACATTTTGCTCCAGTGTTTCTTACTAAAGATACATTTTTACTACTCTCAATCTTCTTATAAATTATATTTGAGTTATATTTTTGGAAATATTCAATAACAGCTTGGGTATTATCATTCCCGGAATCAACAACTATTATTTCATATGAAATTTGTGTTTTTTGATTAGTTAAACATATTAGAGTAGAATATAAAAACCTAGCTCTATTAAAAGTTGGAATAATAACTGAAACATTTACAATATTACTCATATTATTTCCTTTGTTTTTATCTTGTAATATCTAATTATTGATTTTTATCAATAAATTATTTTATTCCAAAGTCAAAATAAACTTTTCCAGTTCCGGAACAAAGTCTTCTAATGTTTTATATTTTTTTCTGTTGTTTTCGTAGTTGTCAAGGAATTCTGCAATTTGGGGAACATATATCCATTTTTGATTCTCAACAATTTCCCTATTATATTTTTCAACTTCAAAAGGCAGCAAAACCGTTTCCAGATATTTATTCGCACAGGCTTGGGTTATAGTTTCGTTAAATTTGTCTAATATAATTTAGAATGATCGGTAAAAATATTCCGAGAAAATTAAACAAAAAATGAATTGCCGTATTTAAGATAAGAGAATTATATTTTTTATAGCAATAAGCAAGGATTGCTCCTAACATAAATACATACGGCATTGGAATTATATGCGCAAAGGAGAAAATTATTACATTTAGCGCAAAAGCATGTTTTATTTGATTGCTTTCACAATAGTCAAAATATATTTTTCGCCAAATAAATTCTTCGAAAACCGGAATAAAAAGAAACGATAATTCCAAAAACGGTTTTTTGCTTGGATATATTCCTATTTTTCTACTGATATAATCAGAAAAAAAATACCACATGATTATGACTATGACAAATAAAACGATAATCAAGATGAAAGTTTTTTTATCTCTCTTTACTTTTTCATATATATTCTTCTTTTCCGTCCATTCTTTTTTTATCGACTCTCCCAATCGATATGAAAAATTACATTTTGAAATAATCACTTTATACATTAAAAAATATATTAAGCTGTCTGAAATAAGAATCAAGAAGTTAAACAGAACCTGAATAATTTGCGGATTTTTTGTTTCAGGATTTTCAAGCAAAGATATTGCAATTTCTGTTTCAAAAATAGATATCACTGCCATTAGTAATGTAAAAATAACAGGAATTCCTAAAAATACTTTAAATAATCGTTTCGTCATGATGCACCTTCTTCCTAATATATAATCCAGAAAAAATGTAAATTATCCAATAGATAAAACAAACAACCGATATTATTAGATAGGTAAAACTTGAATCTGTATATTCTTTTTTAATCTGATAGGTATAGAATACAATGAAGAACAGATTCAAAATAGTATAAACTATGTGTTCAATTATAGCTTCTCTGTTTGTTCTTGAAACATTTCTGATATTATTCTGATTAAGCCAATCAATCACCATTGATTGCTCTATTACAGAAAACGTCACTTGCTTACCACTAAAGAGGTGTAATGTAATATTAGTCGATGATTTACACCAACGGCAAAATTTGGGAAACGGATTATTTAAATTATAGCCTGTAATATCATTTAGCCGTATTGGTGAATCATTTATTGGACTAACTTGCTCTTCCTTTCTCTTAAAATATATATAAGGATTCTCAAAGAAAATAACACCATCGTAAGTTTTAAACAAATAACCCATCACAACCATAATAATAACCCACAAAAAGACAGACTTCAGAGGAATGAAACTTATCAGCAAAATTGAAAATAATAAGAAATAAATATCCCTAAATCTAATTCTTGTATCATAATCTATTTTAAATTTCATAGTTTTTTGCTCCTCTAATCTTGAAATCTTGAACAATAAATCATTTTTTACTATTCAAGATTTCATAGTACTAGAATTTTCTTAGAACATTAATGTGTATGGCTGGGATTATTTTTCATAGAAGTCGTTACACTATTGTACGTTGTTACTCCAGCAACAATAGCCCCCTTAAGACCTCCTGTTATTGCACCTCCAATAACCGCCAGTGCCATCGCTGTTTCCAAAATTTGTGAATCTTTTTTGCATTTATCACAAGGCATCGGACCACCCCCTCCTCCACAACCACCATTAACACTCATAATTTCCTCTTCGGAAATTTCTCTAAAAAAACCATTAATCATAATGATTCTCCCTTTGCAATCATTTTTTTATATTGATTGCATTTAATATATTGTGTACAATGGTCTAAGTACATGCTTGGAAGTGCTTTCCATTGTACAGGGCAGCCTGAACTGCAGTTTCAGACTGCCTTTATCCTTCAACGAAGGATTTTTTACTCGTTTAAGGCTTTTGTAAATGCATTCATATTTGCATTATTTTCCATCAGTCTTATTACCTAACTTATATTTTTTCTATCCAAAAGATTCTAACACATTAAAACTTTCCAATGTCTTCATAAAATCTCCTATGAAAAATTTATTATAATTTTTTATACATCAACATTGTAATAATATATCCGGATTATATTACTCTCCGGTTGATATATAATTAATTATTTTTCTATTCACACATAAAAATCCTGTTTTTTAATGACTATCTCAATATTATTTTTTTCTCCCTCCATAATTAAGACTTTTTTCTTTGACGGCTTTTCTAAAAACTAATTAGGTTCTCCGTGTGTTTTACTTTCACTACCCCTAAATGGTTATTCATTAATCATATTGTAAACCTAGAAAGTTAAAAAAGCAACAAAAAAACACCTTTTTGGTTGTTTTTCTTAAAAATTTGCACCTTATGGGTTATTGGATAAACAGTTATATATTTTATTATTATGGTAGATGAATGTAAAACAAATATTTGGAATAAATCTTCAAGTGAACCGCAAAAAATTATCTTTGTCGCAAGAACAGTTGGCCGAGAAACTAAATATTTCCATTAAACATTTGAGTTCTTTAGAAACAGGAAAAGCATTCGCTTCTGCCGAGTTAATCGAAAAAATATCAAAAACATTACATGTTTCAATCTCGTCTTTATTTTGTACACAAAACGAAAAACCCCTCGATGAAAGCGACCTTGCAAAAATCGATAAAATAATAGAAAAGGAACTACAAAAAAGCTTATATTCTATAAAAGCAGAAATAAGAAGTAGTCTAAAAAATACTTTTTAATAATTCAAAAATCACCATATCTATTTTAGGGGAAAAATTCATCCTGTCCGGAACAAAATTTCTAACTATCCTTATATTAATAATATGACTGATTTTTTTCCCCATAATTTACTCATAAGTCTAATCTTTTTTATTGTAATACTCATATATAGCCTTATAAATCGCATCTTCACCTTTAAGGTAGCTTTCAATATCTTCAAAAACTTCTACGTCGGGCATGATTCCACGGTAAATATCGGTACTTCGTTCTATTAATTTTGGAAAATTGCCTTCACCAATATAGCTTGGAAAGCAAAAATAGCAATTGAGTTTTTTTAAGACTTGCGGCATTACTCCGATGTTGTTATAAACGGCTTGTGCGGTTTCTTCTCCGAATATTTTTGCATGGGGAAAATTAGTCAATAGCTCGTTAGTAAACCAGCATGCTGCAGAGGCGGTTCGACCTGTAGTTACAATAGCAATATTATATTTTTCTAATTCTTCTTTATTAGTGTTGAAAAATCTTTGGTACAACATCTGGTCAAATTTACCTCCGGGGTTATGGCGAAGATCAAAAACAATGGTGCTGTACCTGTAAGAACGCAGTTCTTTTAAAATGTCATTAAGCCATGTGGTTAAGCTATATTCTTTCATTTCAGAAAATTGTATGTATGGCAAATAGAGCGTGGAAATTTCAGAAGCACTTACAACTGCGTAATTTGCTTTTGTTAAGTGAATCTTAGTAAAAGGTGTTTGCCTGTTTGGAAAAAGGAAAACAGTACAGATTTTGCAATAAAAAACGGGGTTACAGTTAAGCTCTTTAGTCGTTCCGTCTTTAGATTCTAAGATGAACCGGATTTTTCCGTTATCAGTCAAACCGTAATAATAATAGTCTTCAAAATCTATTAAATTTTCAAGATAATATTTTTTCCCTGCCGGTGTTTCCACACTTGAAAACTCTGCAATTTTTTCTACAGCTTCACTAACAGAGCTTTTTCGGCAGGGCACTTTTTTTATTGAATTTGCAGTTTTTTCATCCTTTTTTGTGCTCATTACAGATACGACGAGATGACAGTAAGAAAAATTAGTATGAGACCATGGGAAAAGCCTATTTAAATGGATTTACTTTACTATTTGGATACACCTATCCTGTAAAAACATACAAAATATAATGTTATTTTTTAGGCAGTTAAAAACTGTCTTATTTCTTTTTCCTTTCCTTCTCTGACTTTTCCAAGTGCAAAAGATTGCATTATGATAAAGGCGAGTGTTATTCGAAATTTCATTTTTGTTAAGCCTCGTATTGTATGGTTTTCAAAGCCAAATACATTGTCTATTCTGATATTGATTCTTTCTAATGCAGTTCTGTGATTGTAGAGCCTTTTC
>JAAYQG010000109.1 GCA_012519415.1 Treponema sp.
CAAATGCCTGAATGGAAACCTTACGAACCGTCTTCAAAATGGGAAATGGAATTTACACCAAGCGGTTCCGTTCCAAAAAAAGAAGAAGAAACAGAATTCAAAAGTTTTTTGAGAAAACATATGTTTTAATTTTGTGCAGAAGCTGTAAACAGAAAGTTTACACGTGTAAATGTTCAATACCTTGACGTTGTTTATAAGGATGTTTATAAAACTGCGTCAAGGTAATAATTTTTCTACAGCTATTTACAGTTCAAAAATGCTTAAATTGGTAATAGTTTCACCGCCGTGCAAGGTTCCATCTTTGCTACGACTAAATTGGCTCATAAAACGCCATGCATGTTCGCAAGTATGCTCTCTACAATCATGTCCTTGCTCGCTAATGCTTCCAAAAACCGTATAAATTTTTCCATCGCGATTTTTAAAAAGCTCAAGTGTTAGTGTTGCATTTCGGTTTTTATCATAGGATTTATAGGTAATGTCGCCGTCAATTCCCCAAATTTTGTTTTTCCAATTATCTTTATCTTCGAGCTTTACATTGTATTGAGCTATTGCATTATTCAGTTTAAGCGCATAAGATACGCGGTTCAAACACTTTTGTCCTTGAAACGGCAATTCCGGTAAGGGCGTTATTTCTCCGCCGGCGTAAAAAATTGGAACGGGAACGGTAGTATTTACTTCTTTGTCAATTTTCTTAAAATAAACGTTCTCGCCAACATCTACAGTGGCACTCATGGGAGCTGCCGCCGCAATACTTTTTGGATACTCTTGAACAAAATCCCATGTTTTAATTCCGCCCATCGAAAAACCTGTAGCATAAATGCGGTTTTCATCAATAGGATATTTTGTTTTGAGTATTTCTATTAATTCCTGCATTTCTGTTGCAGTACTGTTCAAATGATTTTCTATTGTAACGAGCAAAAAATTATGACGATGACAAATGTTTGCCCATCCTGCCATTATACTAAAGAAAAAACAGCTATCTCCGCCGCCATGAAAACCGAGTACTACGGGCACTTTTCCATTTTCGAAAAGATGTTCGTTGTAAAAAGCAAAGTAACCAATTTTGTGAGTTTTTGTATCTTTATCGTCGCCATTGTTGTCTTTTGATGTTGTAACTTCTGCAATGCATGCTTCTCTAACAAGTCCGCAAGCATATAAATCTTTATCAATAATTAATTCGCCTGTCATTCTGCGAAACTTCATTGCAAAATCGTAATAATCTGTAATTATGTCTGCTTTGTCTTTTGCAAGAAAATATTTGCATTTTTCGTTTATGTATTGATTACAAGATGTTGAATTTCCATATGAAATAATTGGAATGTCGGCTGAGTCAATTTTTGGATTTACAGAAAGCTTTTCAAGTATGCAAGTTACGGGAGCAATATCGGTAGGTCCCCAAAGTCCATCGCCTTCAAAGTGATTAAGACAATTTGTTGCAATATAGTCGGCAGATTCTCCGTATCCGTAAACAAAGGTTCTAAAAATCGCGCCTCTAATAAAGTACCCGTCAATTGTATTTGTAAAACGATTCCAAGCTTTTACAGCTCCGTCTTGAAAATACTGGTGAATTCTTGAATTAGAAATAATTTCTGAAAAAAGGTCCGGTGCTGCGGTTTTCCAATTTTCGCTTGTCGGATATATGAAAACGACGCTTGAAGCAAAGTTTTTTGCAATTTGTTCAAACCCTTTTTCGCGGGCAATTGCTATTTTTTCTTCATCTGTTAGTTTTTTTTCTGCAAATACTAGAAGGTATGGAGAAATAAAGCCATAATTTAATATATCGGATTTAAGTTTTGGGTTAGCTTTTGGAACGTAAACGGTAGCTTCAAATTTTTGAAAGGTATGTGACCAAAGTGTACCGGTTTCTATTTTTTTAATTTTTGGCATTGATTCCATATGTTTTTCCTCTTTGTATGAAACTTTTAACCGAATGTATTATACATCGTTATTTGCAAAGCTACAGGATTTTGGATTGAATTTATTATAAAATTTATATCTTTGCGAAATTGTAAGCAAAATTATAAATTGAAGATTCCTTTAATAAAAATTTCTATTCCAATTCCAATTAATATTATGCCGCCTAAAATCACAGCTATTCCATTTAATTTTGTTCCGACTTTTTTGCCCGCTAAAAGCCCAACAATCGAGGTTGCAAAAGTAACAACTGCAATTATAGAAGCAGAAACAAAAGCCATTAATGCATTATATTCTGCATTTGCAAAACCGACAGAAAGAGCATCTATAGAAGTTGCAAACCCTTGAATGATTAAAGTGCTAAATTTAAGTTTTTTATTATCACATTGTTCATAATTTTTGCATCTAATGCCTGCAAAGAGCATTTTTCCGCCCACATACAAAAGAAGTAAAAAAGCAACACAAGGAATAAATTTTTTAAAAATTGTAAAACAAGCAACAACCGTACAAATACACCCCCAACCGAGCATAGGCATTACAAACTGAAAAGTTGCATAAATTCCTGCAATCAAACTCATTCGACGATATTTCATCTGCGGTTCGCTTAAACCGTTTGCTAAAGAAACAGAAAATGTATCCATTGCAAGTCCGAAACCTAACAAAACACTGTTTATAAAAAAACAGAATTCCACATAAAAACTCCTGCACTGTTGCATTTCAAACACAATATAAAAAAATCCCAAGCAAATCTATGCTTGGGATAATCGCTCATGGACTATTAAAGCCTAACAAATCTTAACCGATTGGTCAATTGCAATTTTTTTGCTATTATATCTTCCTATCACATCTGTAATATATGGGAAACTCAAATTATGTCTAAAAAAAATGAATCTCTTCAGTCGGAAAATAAAATGGGAACAATGTCTATAGGTAAACTTTTGATTTCTATGTCTTTACCTATGATGATTTCAATGTTTGTTCAGTCTTTATACAATATAGTAGATAGTATTTTCGTTGCACAGATTTCCGAAAATGCGCTTGCTGCCGTTTCGCTCGCTTTTCCAATCCAAAACCTTTTGATTGCAGTTGCTGTCGGAATCGGAGTCGGTATAAACGCACTTCTCTCTCGTCGTCTTGGAGAACAGAGCCATGATGAAGTTAAAAAGACAGCATTAAACGGCGTGTTTCTAAATATTTGCGGCACAATCATTTTTGTTTTAGTTGGAATTTTTGTTCCGCGCATTTATTTTGAAAGTCAAACGAACAATCCGGAAATTATCGAATACGGCGTAACATATATGAAAATCTGTCTGGTTTTTTCTGCTGGTCTTTTCGGTTCAATTACTTTTGAACGCTTGCTTCAGTCTACAGGCAAAACATTGCTTTCAATGGCATCTCAACTTGTGGGCACAATTTTCAATCTAGTTTTTGACCCGTTGCTGATTTTTGGACTTTGCGGGTTTCCCAAATTGGGAATTGCCGGTGCTGCTATTGCAACAGTTTTAGGACAAATTGCAGCAATGATTGTTGCAATCATATTAAATCTCAAATACAACAAAGAAATTGACTTTAACATAAAAGGATTTATTCCAAGCTGGACTGTAATTAAAGGCATTTTTTCAGTAGGAATTCCTTCGATTTTGCTAATGTTAGTCGGTTCTGTTATGGTTTATTTCTTAAACTTAATTTTAGGAACTTTCTCGACAACTGCAATCGCCGTGTTTGGTATTTATTTTAAACTTCAAAGTTTTATATTTATGCCTGTGTTCGGCTTGAATAATGGAGCTGTTCCAATTGTAGCATATAACTACGGAGCAAAACGTCGCCGAAGAATTACACGGACAATAAAGCTTTGTGTATTATCAGCCTGTTCTATAATGTGCGTTGGAACTTTAATTTTTGAATGTTTTCCAAAATTCCTTTTAGGATTTTTTAATGCATCAAATGAAATGCTCAAAATAGGTGTTCCTGCATTAAGAATTATTGCTCTTCATTTTCCTGTTGCAGCAATTTGTATTATTTTAGGTTCCGTTTTTCAAGCACTTGGACAAGGTATTCGTAGTATGATTGTAAGTTTTGTTCGTCAACTGATTATTCTTTTGCCGATTGCATGGCTTTTGTCGCTTACCGGTTCAGTTACAAATGTTTGGTGGGCTTTTCCAATAGCCGAAATAAGTTCGCTAATTTTAAGCTTTGCTTTCTTTATCCAGATTTACAACAAATTTATTAAGCATTTGCCAGAGTAATACTTGTGGCGTTTTCACTTTTGAGTCGTAAAATTCCAAAAAGTGAATCGACAACTTTAGAGTGAATTAATCTTTGCGGTCTCGATCTTTTTTTCTAAATCTTTTTGGCAAAAGCGGATCAAGTTTTTCTTCTAAATTGAATTTTTTAATAGCCCAAACCGCAAGACGTTGATATACAATCATTCCGCCAAGCACACCACAAAGTACACTAAGGGGCAAAAGCGCGCTAAGCACTTTGGGGTTGTTTTTTGTAAAAAATAAAGAGGCTATAATAAGCAAAAGAATAAACAAAATCGATAAAATTACTTCTATTAAGGTTGCAATCAGAATAAAAAGAATTGTGTTTCGTTTTTTCGACATAATAATCTCCCGTAAAAAGCCAACAAAATATGTTTGGTTTTAGAAAGCCAGCTTTAACGATTTTGCAATAAAACAAAGAAACGTCAAGCATATATAAAGTAGTTTGCAACGCAAACTTAAACCTATACAATACAAAACGGATTTTCTATTTCGCATCGTTTTTTTCAGCAGAACTAAACGGAACTGAAAAAAGAAAAGAAATTACCAGTCCAATTTCACAAATCAAAACTGCTGCGTCGGCAATATTGAATGTTGGCCATCTTTCAAGTCCAAACAAACCGTAAAACTTGATATCAATAAAGTCAACAACTCCGTTCGGTCTAAAAAATCTATCAATTAGATTTCCAAAGCCTCCGCCTAAAATTCCACTTATAAACCATCGTTGCGTTTGTGAAAATTCTTTTGTAACAAAAAAAGCAATTAAAACAATCAAAAGAATAACAAGCGGAATAATACAAAGCGAAATAAATCGCCATGCGCCCAAAAGGTCATTGCCAATGCCGAAAGCTGCACCTAAGTTTGTTACATGAACAATACGAAGAAAATCACCAAAAAAAGATGCGTAAATAGTTCCGTATGGAACATTATTTGTTATCCACAATTTTGAAATCTGGTCTAAAATAATTATGCTAAAGCTTAATGTTAGCGGCAACAATTTCTTGTTTATATTATTTTTTTGCACATAAACTCCTAAAAAGTCGGTTATCATATTAAACTGAATATATTAAACAGTAAATTACAATTTTCTGTTTTACAAACCTGTTGGTACATCAATAAAAACAGTTTCAATATTTGTTTCTTTTGCAAGTTTTTCCGCAACAAGCTTAACTCCGACTGTTTCTGTCTGATAATGACCGGCAGCAATTAAGTTTATATTATTTTCAAGTGCTGTATGATAATTTTGATGAGAAATCTCGCCTGTAATGAATAAATCTGCATTTTCTTTTATTGCTTCTTCAAGACTATCTGAACCACCACCTGAGACTATTGCAATTCTTGAAACTTTATCTTTTCCAAAAGTTAAAATAGTATTTGGTTTTTCGCCATCTGGAAAAAGCATTAAAAGTAACTGGTTTATTGTAATTGGGTTTTCGCATTCACCGATAGTTCCGGCTTTCATTCCTCTCCACTCGCCGAACGGTGTGAGATTATTCAATTCAAGCCTTGTAGCAAGAGCATAATTATTCCCGCAAATTTTGTTAGCGTCTAGGGGAATATGGCAAGCATACAACGCAATATCGTTTTTTATAAGACTTGAAATCCTTTTGTAATGTGTTCCGCAAATTGTCTGCTCGTGTCCCCAAAAAAGCCCATGATGAACAAAAAGCAGCTGCGCATTCCATTCTGCTGTTCTGTTTATTGTTTCTTCGCACGCATCAACTGCAAATGCTACTTTTGTAATTTCTATGCCGCTATTTTCAACTTGCAGCCCGTTCTTTGAAACATCTCCAGCATATTCTTCAATGTTCAAAAAACTTCTGAAATATCTATCAAGTTCATACTGATTCATATTTTATTTTAAGGCTAAGCCTTGTAAATTCCTCCTGTAAAGAATTTATAATCAACAATCTCACCGTCGCTTGTAGCTTCAGTGTATTGAATTTTCCGTGTGAACAACATCGACAGCTTTTGCTTTTTCTGCACGCAATGCTATTTGCTGCGATTGAATCCAGCCGTCGCTTTTTATTTTTGCAACAATGTTATAAAGCATTGGTTGATTAACAGCAATGTTGCCCATTCCGCTAATATAGCCAGGAATACTTTCATTCAATGCAAAAACAGGTATGTCTTCGTTATTTTGAGCTAAAAAATCCGTTGCCGCAACTGCTGCTTCACCGTCAGCTACAATAAGAGATATTCTGCTATAAAAACCTGTTTGTTTTGCATAATCAATAAGACTTGATATTTCTTTTATTTTTATCTGCTTCCATTTTGTTTTAAGTGAATTATCTAGCGCAATGTTTTGAGCATCTGCTCTAAATTTTGACGTTTGTAATATAAATGAGCGAAAAATCCGCGAATTTAATATAATATGCGAAACGACAATCATTTGTTGTGTGGTTTTTTGTTCACTTTTATGTGAAACTTGTTGGAGCGAATCAATATATGCACCGTCTTTTGAATAAAAATCGGCACAAAGAACAACATTGTTTTTTCTTGCGATTGATTCGATTGTTAAGCGGTTTTCATTTATTGATGTGTAAACATCCGGAAGAAAAAGAATCACAGGAAAGTTGCTTGTATCCGTTTGGTTTATACTCACCGAAAAAGGGCTGAACTGATAAAAAACAGCAGAAACAGGCTGAAGCAAAGATGTAATTTCGGAAAAACCATCAGAAAATGAACCGGTTTTATTTTCTTTGAGGATTTCTACAGATTGACATTCGGGGCTGTTTAAATGTTTAAAAGTTGTAACAGGATAAAATCGAAGTAGCACAAAAGCACCAAGCGCAACAAAAATAATTCCGAAAATACATGAAATTATAGAACCGGCTGTATAGGTATCTATTCTAAGACGCTGAAAATAACGTCCAAGACTTCTTAAATTGAAAACAAACACAAAAATGCACGGCACTACAACAGCAATAACAGATAGCGAAATTCCATTTGAAAGCAGAAGTAATACAGCAGCAATTAATGCAAAAAGCGAAAAAATCACATTAGTATCAACCTTGTCGCGCTTCTTGGAAAAAATTCTAAATACAACCGGAAAAAGCAAAGAAAGCACAAACAATTCGCCTAAAAATAAAACACGCATATCTTTGCATGATAAAGAAAAACCTCTAATAACTCAAGCCCTAAAAACAATAGCAAATTTTACATTTTGTTGCGGTTTTTTACATGAATAATATCATTTTTATGTTTAAAAATAACAAGTAAAAAATATTTGAATGTTTTTTACACTTTTCCTTGTTTTCCACAATTTTATGTGATAACATCGAATGTACTATGACTGAAGATAAACGTCTTATTGTAGATTCTGAAAAAATCAAAAAGGCTGCCACCTCTGGCGTTCCGTTGTCTTTAACGACATATGTTTTACCGCATGAAATGATACTGTATATGAACGATGTTCTAACTTGTTTTCTTACAAGTCTTAACCAAGCGCATATGACAGATTATCTTGTTTATTGTCTTAATGAGCTGTCTACAAATGCAAAAAAAGCAAATACAAAGCGCATTTATTTTTTAGAAAAAAACCTTGATATAAACAATCCGGAAGATTACGAAGAAGGCATGAAAACGTTCAAAATGGATATGCTTGAAAATCTCTCTTATTTTCTTGAAAAACAGCGAGAAGCTGGGCTTTATATCAAAGTGGTTTTTGTAGCCAAAAATAATAATATAAAACTTGAAGTGCGCAATAATAGCGAACTAAATATTTTTGAATATAAACGCATTCATGATAAAATTTGCCGTGCCCATACTTACACAAGCATGGAAGAAGCTTTGGATAAAGTTGTTGATGATACAGAAGGTGCCGGACTTGGTTTTATTTTGATGATTTTAATGCTCAAAAAAATCGGCCTTACAGACGAATCGTACCAAATTTTTGTTGAAAACAAAGAAACAGTTGTGCGCGTTGAGCTGCCTTTCTTAGACAAACGCTCAAAGGATTTTGATGTAGTTTCAAAAGAACTTCTTAAGCATATAGAAGATTTACCCTCGTTTCCGGAAAATATTGTTGAAATTAACCGCTTGATTGTAGACCCTGATTCAGATATGGCAGAAATTGCAAGTTTTATTAACAACGATGTTGCGCTTACCGCTGATCTTATCAAAATGGTTAACTCTGCCGCATTTAGACCGGCAAATCCTGTTCAAAATGTTCTTAGTGCCGTAAAAATGGTAGGACTTGATGGATTGCGAAATCTTTTGTTTTCTCTTGGAACATTCAAATTGCTTGGAGAAAATACAGAAGAAAAACGTCAAATGTGGGTTCATGCGCATAAAGTTGCATTTTTTTCTCATACATTAGCCAGTTCTTTTTGCGCAACAGATAAAAATATTATGTCAGATGCATATGTATGCGGTCTTTTGCATGATATAGGAAAAGTAATTTTTACAACTACACATACGGAAGCAATGCGAAAACTTGTTTCCATTACACAGCAAAAAAACATTTCGTTTCAAGTAATTGAACAGATGATAGCAGGTTCAAACCATGAAATTCTTGGTGCTCGCATTGCAGAAAAATGGAATTTCCCAAAACCGATTATTGCTTCAATAAAATATCACCATTCGCCGGAAGAAGCACCAAAAGAATATAAAAAACTCACAACACTTATAGCTCTTGCGAATCAACTTTGTGGTTATTTAGACGAAAAAATCACTTTTCAGCAAGTTTATCTAGCGTGTAGAGAAACGTTCGGGCTGCAAAACGAGATGCAGTTTCAGTCTCTTGCAGAAAAAACAAACCTCGCATATATTCGCTCTGAAGAAAAATCAAAGCAATTTTAGGCGATTGTCCTGACGCTACCCCGGCACGGAATTGTTGATTGCGGCTAGAGTCGATTGATTCACATTAAGAGATATATCCCACCGTTTTACGGCGATGTATATTAGTTTTCTAAGAAAGCTTTGTGTGCAAAATAAACAGACGCAACGACACAAAAAACGGCACAAACTATAAAACCGGAACCGATAACATAAAAAAAATTATAAAACCCATGCAGAAAGCATGAACGAACAAACCAAAAATTTTTTTTGAAATTCTTTTCGGTTTTGATGTTATAGACAGTTACAGCAGAACATACACAACATGCTCCGTGAAGAATTCCTGCTGTAAAAAATCGGAGCAAAAGGTTTTTTGTACCGTTAATCATATATATAACTGTTTCAAAACAGCCAAAACTTAGCCCGACAATAAGCCCCAAAAACAGAAAATCAATATAATTTATTTTCTTTAATGGAATTAATAAAAAACTACAAGCTTTTGAAGCTTCCTCTATAAACCCGTTCACAACAAGTGAATAAATCAGCAATAACGGAAGGGAGCTTTGGAAAAATCGTACAGACAGCGGTGAATTTAACAATATTGTCTGCATTATTGATGCAGGAATTAACGAAACAAGCCCTAAGAGAACAGCCCCTTGCATTAAAAGCACAAAATCTTTTTTTTTATATCTAACAGACAAAATAATTTCAACTGTTAAAAGCGGCACAAAGCAAAAAACAATGTGCCATAGAGACTGTTCCATACTCGAATATTAATGATAACAACTACCGCAACTTCCACAAGAACCACAGCCACCGCTGCTACAACTTCTTCGACTGTTTTTTGCTGCTGCAATTTCTGCTTCGGTTTGGTCGCGCACTTCAACTACAGTTATATCAAAAAACAACTTCTGTCCTGCAAGCGGATGGTTTGAATCTATTGTTACGGTTTTATCTTGCACGGATTTTATCGTAACAATGTTTGTTCCGGCAGTATCTGTTGCTTCAAACTGCATTCCTTCTTCGATTTCAATATCTTCTGGAAAATGTTCCCTTGGAACTTCCATAATTAAATCTTCTTGACGCTCTCCATAACCTTCCGCTGGTTCAATTTCAGCATGAAAAGAATCTCCGGCTTTTTTGCCTTCAAGCAACTTTTCAAGACCTGTAATTAACATATCGTTGCCATGGATGTAATTTAACGGACCTGCGCCGTTTGATTCATCGATAATTTCGCCGGCTGCATTTTTTAAAGTATAATCAATGCTTACAACTTTGTTTTTCTCAATTTTCATATTTCTTCCTTAATAATAGCTAAATTAAAAAGCCTGAACAACTTCAGTTACTTCTGGAATTGTATCTTTCAAAAAGCGTTCAACTCCCTGTTTCAAAGTCATTGTTGCCATAGGACAACTGCCACAAGCACCCGTAAGTTTTACAAAAACTTTTCCGCCATCTTCAAGCTTAACAAACTCCAAATCTCCACCGTCAGCTTGAAGCTGTGGGCGCACTTTGTCTAATGCGTCTTTTATTTGCTCTTCCAAATTCATTTTGTATCTCCTAATTATATTGAAGAATATAAGGCATCGCTGTTTCAATTTCTACATCTTCTTTCCTAAAAAATACACGCAAGTACTGTAAAAAGCAAGAGAGATTTATGCGTTTATTTATACGTTGCTCACTAAAAACTGAAATTAATATAAAATTCATCCGTACAGAATATTCGGAATTTAGCACAATTTAAAATTTCGCTACAATTTACAGCATAGTTGACGCTTTTAGATAAAATAATCTCGATATTAGCTCTTGTGTAACTTGTAAATTCATTATTTTTAGTCTACACTGATTTCAAGATTATTTCTAAATTTTGCATAAATGACTGGAGGGTCAACATGTCATCAGCGCAAGCGGCAAAGTTCAGCAATGAACTTTTGGCATTCATCGATGCGTGGAAATCAAAACCCGGAAATCTCATTATGATTCTTCACAGAGTCCAAGAAGAAAAGGGGTATATTTCCAAAGAAATGGCGCAGGCAGTTTCTGAACTAACAGGAACACACCTTGCACGCGTTTACGGCGTTATGTCGTTTTATCATTTTTTTAAAACACAAAAGCCGGGAAAATACAAAATCAGTATTTGTCTTGGTACTGCATGTTATCTAAAAGGTGGACAAGATCTTATTGACGAAAGTCGTTCTTTATTAGGTCTTTCCAATGATATGGTTTCGACAGAAGACGGATTGTTTTCAGTTGAACCTGTTCGTTGTATTGGATGTTGCGGTCTTGCACCAGTTCTTTCCGTCAACGGCGATGTTTACGGAAAACTTGTTAAATCACAAGTTGCTGAAATTATTGCAAAATACAAGAACATGAAATAATGCATTATACGATCTGTGACCTGCTTGCTGATTTAACTCAGAATGCAGTGGAAGCCGATGCTTCAAAAGTTACAGTTGAGTTTTTGGAAACGGATACGGAATTAAAAGTTTATATCCGTGATAATGGGAAAGGAATGGATGCAGAAACATTAAAACGGGTTTCCGATCCGTTTTTTACAGACGGCATCAAACATCCCAATCGAAAAGTTGGCTTAGGCATTCCTTTTTTAATTCAGACTACAACAGAAACAGGCGGAGAATGGAATATAGATTCCGTTCCTAACAAAGGTACTACTGTTTTTGCCCGCTTTGATTTAATTAATATTGATACACCACCAATTGGTGATGTTGTAGGTTTTTTCAGACAAATATTGTTGTTTAATAGCACAATTCCTGAATACGATCTTGAAATTATCAGAAAAAAGCAAGGCAAATTAAATTGTTCCTACAAAATAATGCGCACTGAATTAATTGAAGCACTTGGCAGCATTAATGATGTGCAAGCTTTAAGTCTTATGCGAACATATCTGGAAAGCTTGGAAAGTGCCGAATAAAATACATTGTTGCGGTGCAGCTGAAGTCTGTTGATTAGATTTTTTGACAGAGTTACTAGTAAGGAGAAAAACTATGGCTAAAATGTCATTAGATGATTTACGCAAGCTTCGCGCTTCTACAAAAAGCGAAATTGAGCGACGCGAAACTGACGGCAAGACAATGCAAATTGTTGTCGGCATGGGAACTTGCGGAATTGCCGCAGGAGCAAAAGAAACGCTTGATGCTTTTATTAAAGCTGCAGAAAGTAAAAATATTGCTTCGAATGTAATAATAAGACAAACCGGTTGTATGGGGTTTTGCGCCAACGAACCTACTGTTGAAGTGTTGGCACCGGATATGCCTGCTGTTATTTATGGAAACGTAAATACTGCTGTTGCTTCAGAAATTGTGGAAAAGCATCTTATCGGAAAGGCTTTGCTTGACAAACAAATTCTTGACCGCCCGTCAATCGACATTTTGAAAAAATAACAGGAGATTGATTCATGGCATTTAAACATTTTATTTTAGTGTGCGGCGGAACAGGTTGCGAATCAAGCAATGCAGACTTGATTTATAAAAATCTACTTCAAGAAGCAAAGAATCACAATGTTGAAAACGACGTTCAAGTTGTAAAAACCGGTTGTTTCGGTTTCTGTGAAAGAGGTCCGATTGTAAAAGTTCTTCCTGAAGATTCTTTTTATGTAGACGTAAAACCTGATGACGCAAAAGAAATTATTGCAGAACAAGTTGTAAAAGGACGTGAAGTTACTCGTCTTTTATACAATAAGGAAAAGAAAAACCTGCTCGATGTAGAAGAAATAGAATTCTACCAAAAACAGCTTCGTGTAGTTTTGAGAAACTGCGGCGTAATAAATCCTGAAAACATCAATGAATATATTGCTCGCAACGGTTATGTAGCACTTGAAAAAGCTCTGTTTGAACTAACACCGCAACAAATTATTGACGAAATCAAGAAATCGGAACTTCGCGGTCGCGGCGGTGCAGGTTTTCCAACAGGTTTTAAATGGGAAGCAGGTATGAAAGCTACAGGCGACACCAAATATGTTGTTTGTAACGCAGACGAAGGCGATCCGGGAGCTTACATGGATCGTTCTATAATCGAAGGCGATCCGCATTCAGTTGTTGAAGCAATGACAATTTGCGGCAAAGCTATCGGTGCAAATAAAGGCTTTGTATATATTCGTGCAGAATATCCTTTGGCAATTGATCGTCTAAAAATTGCAATGGAACAAGCAAAAGAAAACGGACTTTTAGGTGAAAACATCCTTGGTTCGGGCTTTAATTTTGATATAGAAATTCGACTTGGAGCCGGCGCATTTGTTTGTGGAGAAGAAACTGCTCTTCTTCGCTCAATCGAAGGTCTTCGTGGTATGCCTACACCAAAGCCGCCTTTCCCTGCGCAATGTGGCTTATGGGGAAAACCGACTATTATCAACAATGTTGAAACATGGGCAAATATTCCTGTAATCATTGATAAAGGAGCAGATTGGTTTACCAAGATTGGTACAGCCGATTCAAAAGGAACAAAAGTTTTTGCTCTTACCGGAAAAGTATGCAACTCAGGACTTGTTGAAGTTCCAATGGGCACAACACTTCGTGAAATCATTTTTGAAATCGGCGGAGGAATTAAAAACGGTAAAGAATTCAAAGGCGTTCAAACTGGCGGCCCGTCTGGCGGCATAATTACAAAAGAAAACCTAGATACACCGATTGATTTTGGTTCATTAACACGTCTTGGCTCAATGATGGGTTCAGGCGGTATGATTGTTATGGACGAAGATGATTGTGTTGTTGACGTTTCTAAGTTCTACATGGAATTCTGTGTTGAAGAATCTTGCGGTAAATGTTCTCCTTGTCGTATCGGAACTCGTCAAATGCACACAATTCTTGATAAAATTGCAAACGGCAACGGCGAAATAGAAGATTTGCAGAAGCTTAAAGACATTGGACAAGCAATGAAATCTTGTTCATTGTGTGCACTCGGTCAGTCTGCGCCAAATCCGACAATTTCTACTATTATGAAATTTGAGCAAGAATATGTAGATCATATCAATAGCAAGAAATGTGTCGCCGGCAAATGCAAACATCTGCTTTCATTTGAAATTACCGAAAAATGTATCGGCTGCGGTATGTGTATACGCAACTGTCCGGCAAACTGTATTTCCGGCGAAAAGAAAACTCGTCATGTTATTGACCAGTCTAAGTGCTTGAAATGCGGTGCTTGTATGACTAGCTGTAAATTTAATGCGATTATTAAGAAATAAGGGGTGGCATCAATGATTGACCTTACCATTAACGGCAAGCCTGTTTCTGTAGAAGAAGGAACAACCATTTTGCAGGCTGCTGAAAAATTAAATATAAAGATTCCTTCGCTTTGTTACAATAAAGATTTGCCTGCATGGGCATCTTGCGGCATTTGCGTTATTAAAAACGTAGATCCCAAAACAGGACGAGCACGCATGGCTCGTGCTTGTTGTACGGAATGTGCACCGGGCATGAACATTGTAACAAATGATCTTGAGTTGACAAAAGCTCGCAGAACTGTTCTTGAATTAATTCTAGCCAACCATCCAGATGACTGTCTAAAATGTAACAGGAGCGGACAGTGTGAATTACAAGATCTTGCTGCAACTTTTGGATTGCGCGACAACCGTTTCACAAAAATCATAAGAGAACAACCTACGGACGATTCTTACGAAGCGATTGTATTTGACCGTAAAAAATGTATAAGTTGCGGACGTTGTGTTGAAACTTGCCAAGTAATTCAGAATGTATGGGCACTTGAATACACAGGACGCGGCGATAAAACTGTTATTGGACCTGTAGCCAACACAGTTTTAGCACATAGTCCATGTATTAGATGTGGTCAGTGTGCTGCACATTGTCCAACCGGCGCAATTACATATCATACTCCTGTTGAAAGCGTTTTTGCAAAAGTTGCAGACCCAGAAATCACAGCAGTTGCTTCAATCGCCCCTTCTGTTCGTGCAGCTCTTGGCGAAGAATTCGATCTTCCTGTAGGCACTTTGACAACAGGAAAGATTTATACTGCTCTTAGAATGCTTGGCTTCAAATATGTCTTTGATACAAACTTTGCAGCAGACCTTACAATTATGGAAGAAGGTACAGAATTAATTGAGCGTCTTACAAAAGGCGGAGTGCTTCCAATGTTTACAAGCTGCTGTCCGGCTTGGGTAGATTATGCAGAAAAGAATTATCATGATTTGCTACCTAATCTTTCAACTGCAAAGTCGCCGCAACAAATGCAAGGTGCAATTACAAAAACATATTGGGCAGAACAAGCGGGTATTTCGCCTGATAAGATTTTCCATCTTTCAATTATGCCTTGTACTGCAAAAGCATATGAAGCAAAACGCAACGATGATATGAAATCATCAGGTGCTCAAGATGTTGATATGGTTCTAACAACACGTGAATTTGCTTCGTTAATCAAACAAGCAGGCATTGACTTTGTATCGCTTGAAGATTCTAAAGCAGACAGTCCTATCGGACCATATTCCGGTGCAGGCACAATTTTCGGTGCAACAGGCGGCGTAATGGAAGCTGCCGTTCGTACAGCATATAAACTGGTTACAGGCAACGAATTAGGTAATTTGGACTATAAGGAAGTACGTGGTCTTGACGGTGTAAAAAAAGCTGTAATTGATATGAACGGCACAAAAGTAAAAATTGGCGTTGTTCACCAAATGGGAAATATGGATGCTGTTGTTCAAGAAATTAAAAAAGCAGCCGCAGAAGGAAAGGAACGCCCTTATGACTTTATCGAAGTTATGGCTTGTAAAGGCGGTTGTGTAACAGGCGGCGGCCAGCCATACGGACATAGTGATGAATTGCGCGAAAAACGAGCAGCAGCACTTTACGAAGATGATATTGCTCAAGAAATTCGTTGTTCTCACCACAATCCGCTTATCACAGAACTTTATAACAAATATCTTGGAAAACCAAACAGTGAAAAAGCACATCATTTACTGCACACTCATTACATTCCAAGAGAATTGTACCCTGCTGATAAATAATTCCGTTTATTTTTTAACCTAAAAGCCTTGCAGCAAAAGTTGCAAGGCTTTTCTCTTCATTGAACGTTTCTCTTTTAAAAGAATAATTTTTTCTGTATAATTATTTTATGAAAAATGAAAATAGGCTTACTTCACTTGAAATAAAATTATCTTATTTGGAAGATTTTTTGAACAAACTCCAAAATATTTCAGTCGAACATACAAACGAAATTGATATTTTAAAAGCGGAAAATCGCATACTCAAAGAAAAAATCTCCGAATTACTGGAAGCACAGGAAGACGAAATTCAAAACAGGAAACCACCGCATTATTAATCAACAGAAACGCAATCTAACTTAAAAGTATTTTCTGCATTGTTTCTTCGGGTAATTTAATTTCGTTGACATAAGATGTAATATCAATTTCTTGCCCGTACCTAAGATAAAAAAGCTTTAGGCATATTTCTTTTTCATCATTTATTCCAAAAATTTCTTTTGCAGCAAGTCTATATACATATTGCTGTTCAAAATAAAGTTCAGGTTTTATTTCTCGATCTGTTTTATAATCTACAATAATGAATTTCCCCTGTTTATTTTGAAAAATTAAATCTATAAAACCCTTTATAATAAAATTATTATGCAAAAGCTTAAAAGAATATTCAGTTTTGCATAATCTTTTTTCTTTTTTAGCATCTATCGCTTCTTTGCCGACATTTGTTTCTAAAAAAAACAACGCCATTTCTTTGCAAATAGAACAAATCTCCTCGAATTCATCATTTTTTAAGTCTTTTTGCATAAGTTCTTTTGTTTCAAAGCCAATTTCCGCATTGTTCGTTTTTATAACATTTTCTAAAAAAGCATGCGCAAGTGTTCCAAAATCTGCATAAGAAAAAACCCTAGACGTAGTTCGAATATCATGCTCTTCTAAAGGAAAGTCCTCATCTCCGGTCGTTTGCAAATCTGAAATAATTTTGCCTATTCTTTCAATTGATGGATTTATCGAAGGATTTTTTTGTATTTCAGAAAATGCTGTAATAGATTCATTTGTTTTGTGCAAATTTTCAAGTTTGCTTGGAGAAATTCTTTTTTGCGGAACATTTTCAGCAGCTTGTATAATTTGCGCATCCTGAAAAACATCAAATTTTTTAGAAATTTTTTCCCGTAATGTTTGGATGTTTGTTTCTTTTTTTGTTTGTGCTGTTATTTCAACTTTTTCAAGAAGTTCAAAATCAAACGGAGCACGTTCCGTATAACACACATCTGATGTATTTAAAAGAGTTGAAGCTATTGTTTCTCCGGTTTTTGTCTTTGTTTTATTTTGCTCTTGAAGTTCTGCACCGTAAAAAAACTCAATTGCTTCTCTAAAACAGCTTTTGTTACGATTCTTTGTTGCATCAAAAGAATCAACAGTGCAAATATATTTTTTGGCTCTTGTAATAGCAACGTATAAAAGTCGTTTAAATTCAGCTTTTGCTTTTTCATCTGAATCTGCTTTTTGCATTTTATAAAAATAATTACTCTGTTCCCCTATTTTTATAGAAATGCCGAACTTTTCATCATAAAAAATGAGACTTTCTTTATCGCCGCCACCACTGGATGAACAATCGAGAATAAATACATTATCAAATTCAAGACCTTTGCTTTTATGAATTGTCATTATGTTTACAGAATCTTCTTTTTCGATAGAATAACTTATATCTTTTATTCCGATTTCATCGCTGTTATCTCCCCACAAAAATTTATCGTTTTGTTTTGTTTTTGCAAGTTGGTCAATAACCCAGTTTGTGCTATATCCGTCTTGTTGTGTTTTACGCACAAGCTCAAAAAGCAAATCATATTGTTCCGCCGAAAGATTTGCTGTTTTGTTCAAAAGCGTTTCGTATCTAAAGCCTGTTTCATACCAAAGTTTTGTAATTGTATCTGTAAGCGGTTCTGTAAGCGCACTGTTTTTCATGCTAAAATAAAAAGCCTTTGCTTCAACATATTTTTGATATTCTTCTATAGAAATATCTTCAATTTGAAGTTTTATTTTTTTCTCCGTTTCTTCTGATTCTGAAAACGCCGTATATTGCTGAACGTAAACAATGCCGTTTGTTTCATCTATTTTCGTAATTTTGTTTGGTAAAATACTTAAAATAACCTCAACTGTTTGAACTTTAAGCCCTGCAAAAACCGAACATAAAAAAGCTGCAAAAGCAGTTTTATCATGAGGAGCAACGCAAAGTCGCAAAAAATTGAAAATATCACTGATAGGACCATCTTCAAAAATAGATTTCTGCTGGTCAAAATTATAAGGCACATTAAAAAAGTTAAGCCAGCGCATCAATTTTGAATAAAGCGAGCGACTCCGACACAAAATTGCATAGTCCCCATATTTTGGAATTTTCCCATCTTGCGCAGCTTTATCAAAATGGTTTCGTATTTTCATGGCTGTGTAGAAAGCAACAGTATCGTCTGCATTAAGGTAATCATCTTCTGTTTTTCCTTCCGGAATGTTTTCTTTTATAGACTTGTTGTTAAAAACACAAACATGCATCGGTACATTTTCTTTTGAAAGCTTTATATCAATTTTTGAATCTTTGAAAGTTGCATCTTTTGAATAATAAGCTTCAAATTGCTTTTGGTTATCGTTGTCAAAAATTCGATAATTCAACGGCTCACCTTCGCCGGAATCTCCGAAAAGTCTGTTAAACATAGCAAGAACAATTTGTGTTGAACGATAATTATTTGTCATAAATAGTTTTGTTTCCGTATTCGGCGAAACTGTCAAAGATAAATCTTTTGCAAGAGAATTAAAAACAGAAACATCTGCACCTCGAAACCTATAAATAGACTGTTTTTCATCGCCCACAAAATAAAGCTTATTATCTGAAAGATTCAAAACAAGATTTTTTAAGAAAAAATCTTCATCGTCGCAAGGTTCTGTAAATCTATCATCTTTTTCCGCCAAAAGATAAAGCATATTGCGGTTTCTGCCGTTATTGTCTTGAAATTCATCTATCATTATTTTTTTAAATGAACTTTTTTCTTGATTTCGGATTTCTTTTTGCTCTTTTAAGATTTTTAAAGCAAGCGCATTTACATCATTGAAAGAAAGGTTGCCTGTTTTGCGTTTTTGATTGTTTACTTGTTCCATAAACATATCTAAAAGCTCGCAAATTCGTTTTATATGTTTAAAATTCAGAATAAATGAAGCAAGAGATTCAATAGTTTCTTTTGACGTTTTAAAACTTTTTATAATTCTTTGCATCGGTTTTGTATGACCGCGAAGATTTTGATTAAAAGAAAACAATTCCAACCATTCAACAACATCATTTATCATTTTACAAATTGTATCGTAGTTTAGTTGAAAATCAGATAGATCATTGATTTTGAAAAAATCTATCTCCGTGTTAATTGCAGTTGTTAGCTTCTCAAAATAAGGAGTTTCAAATTTTTCTTTCGGCGTATTTTCATATTCAGCATTAATTTCGTTTATGCTCCATAAAAGGCCGGCTCCCTCGCTTGGATAATCATCATTTTTACTTGAACTCATCATGCGATTCCACGCATTCATAATTTCATTGCATTGCAGTTGGAATTTCTTTTCAAAAAAATTTTTTTCGCACGTAACATCCGTATATTTAATTATGGAAGAAGCAAAAAGCTCGTCTGCAAGATTATGCAATTTGCCGGGCTTTGCGACAGCAAGAAGCGCGTCTTCGTCTTTGTGATTTATAAGAAACTTAAATGCGTCTGGTTTTATGCTTTCAAGCTCTGTTAGCGTAAAATTCGGTCTAATGCCATAACGATTTGCAGCTTGTGTTGCAACTGTATAACTATAAGAATCAAGTGTCTGAATTCGAGCTTTGTCAAAATCGATAAAAGCCTGCTTGGCACGCTCTTTTTCTTCTGGAGGAGTTTGTGTATTTGTAGCAAATTGGTTTAATGTTTTGTAGATTCGCTGGTAAATTTCACTCGCTGCTTTTTTGGTAAATGTAAGCGTTAAAATTTCGTCTACTTTGATATTACATGACATCACAAGCCACGCAAAACGAGTAGCGATAACTTGAGTTTTGCCCGAGCCGGCTCCGGCAGCAACTACTGTGTTTAATTCTCTGCAACAAGCAGCTTTTTGAGATTCATCTAGTTTTTTATCAAGAAAATCAAGATAAGAAAAATTGTTGCTCATGTCTAAAGCTCCTCTCTTGCGACTGTAAATGTAGTACGGCATATATCGCTGTAATCGCAAGATTTGCAATGAACATATGTTTTTACATTCATTCGTTCATTATTATTGCTTGTTAGAGGTTCAAAACAAGCAGTTTCTAAAGAATGCGTAAAATCATTCAAATATAAATCCAGCAAACTTAATACATTATCTTCAAATTCTTGTGCGGTAAAAATTTTTTTTGATTGATCTTTTTGCTCTTTGCCAGCTTTTGAAATAATATATTTTTTATCAAATACGTCTTTGTTGTTTTTTTTGAGACTATAAAAAAGTGCGTCTTGTACATCATACAATTTCGGTTGCGCACTTAAAAGCTTGTAATAAAATGATATTTGAAAATTATTGAGAATGTTTTGTGTATTTGGGTAACAATCTTTTTTATCGGGTATTGTGCCTGTTTTATAATCAATAATTATGTCGCCGTCTTTATCGTTTCCGGTTAAAATGCAGTCAATTTTTCCATATAACTCATATTTTTCATTAAGTTCCGCTGAAAAACTTTTTTCAACACTATTTACCGCAGAACCGGCAAAAACACCGCTTTCTTCTTTTTCAGGTGTTTTGCAGATTTGTTCCATAAAACTCATTATATAATCTGAAAAAATATGTTTTTGTGCTAAAAGCACATCCATCGCCAGCCGGCTGTTTCTAAAATCATTTTCTTTTGTTTTTGTTTCTTTTTCTGTTAGAGTTTTTTCTACCGCAGTTTCAATTTTTTTGCGTAATAAAATACGCGATTCATTATCAAGCGTATTTTGCAAATCAGGTAAAGGTTTCTCTGTTTTGGAATATTCTTCAAATATAAGCTCAACAATTTTGTGGCATATATTGCCAAAATCATAATGAGCCATAAGCTCGACAGTTGCAGTTTCTTCTTTTAAGCGGATTATTTTTTTAAAAATCCATTTCCGCTTGCATGGAAAAAAATCTTTCAAATCTGTTTGTGTAATTTTAATTTTTTTTGCATTTGAATTATAATTTCCATAAACGAGTGCTTCTTTTGCTTTTTCAGCAAAAAAAAGATTTATCTTTTCAATGTCTATTTTTGTTTCTCTTAGTTTTAACTGCCATTTTAGAAAAGATTCTTTTTGAAGAGTCGTAATTGCAATCGGTTTTGTCGCATTATTTTCGGAATTTTCACTTAAAAGATATTTTTTTTCATTTAAGAAAAAATCTTCATTATCAAGACAAGATGTTTCGTCTTTGTTTTTTATAACATCAATTTCATTAAAAAATGTGTGCGAAATTGCAAATCCGTCAAAGCCGTTTGTGCTGTTAGAGAAAAAAACTCTTGATTCGCCTGTTTTAGCATAAAGTCTTATGTAAGCTTCTGTTGCGCCCTCGTTGTCGTTTGCACCAAGCTCTTTTCGCTTTTTTTCACTTAAAAAACTCAGCTCTTTAAATGGAACATCTAAATTTTTCTGACTTGCATTTATAATAAAATGATAATCGAAATAAGCATCTGCAGCTGCTCTGTAATCAAAAACAGAAATACAAACATTTTTCGGCCTCTGCGGCGTATAAATATTTGAATTTAATTCTTCAATAAAAAAATCAAACGGTTTTTCTATACTAAAATTAAACAATGCGGAATGTTCTTTTTCTATGGCTATATGTTTAGACAATTCTGCAATGCAAATACCTATAATGTTATCTTTATCATTTTGCCAGATTTTTTCGTCTTTTAGAAAGTTTGATTCAAAACTATGCCATGATTCTTTTATAGATTTAAAAGTTTTCGCATTGTATATCGATTCAAAACTTTTTTTTAATCCTTCGTACCAAAAAAGTGATTCTTTTAGCAAAGCAATTTCGTTTTCTGTTTCTTCTGTATTTGACTGTGCCGGTTCCGATGTCGCAAACGATTCTTTTTGGCTTATCTTATCACGGAAAGCTTCGCTAATCGGGTCAATAATTTTATTGTTTTGTTTATAAGAACAAATGCTTCGCGTTTCAAGTGCAGTTTGAATGATTTTTTCGTTAAGCTCAATTTTTCGATATGGAATAAATCCGTCTTGCAAAATTGTGCGAACGCTTTCTAAATTGAAATTATTTTCAACACATGCTTTTATTTCTTCAAAAATTCGTCCTGCACTATTTTGCGTATAAGAAACACCAGAACGAACTGCAAATGGAATGCAATATAAATTTAATTCCCGCTCAATATAAGGTCTATTCGCTTTAAGATTCGGCACCGACAACGCAATATCCAACCATGAAATGTTGTGTTTTTCATGCAATTCCCTAATTTTTAAAACGGTTCGGCGTAATTCCATTCGTGCGTTTGGATAAAGCGTACAAACAGGGTGAAAAATATTCTCTCGCGGAAGTCGCACAAGCGTTGAATTGCATTGTTCAATTTTTTCTTTATAATCATTAAAATCTTTTAACTGCTCAGGGTGAAAAATTACAAAATGATACGTTTTATCTATATCGTTGAGCTTTACCCATGCAGGATCGAACATTTTAGCTTTATTTAGAAAATCTGCGTATCGTTTATAGAGATTTGCATAAACACGATTTTCGCCGTCATCTTTATCAAGTGCTTCTTCGTAGTTTTCGCTGTTTTTTTCTGAAAATTTTGAATTCCACAAATCAAGTGAAGGAAGAACTGCTGCAAGCCAACTTGTAAAATGTAAAGAATCATGTGCAAAAGAATCATTAACAAGCGGATGCAAAAATGATTTTTGTTTGTTTTTGACAAGCTCACTGTTTTCTTTTAATAAAGAGCGAGCAAAAAGTTTTCTCAAAGTTTCCGGAATACAGTTTTTTTCAGTATCGTGAACTTGTGCAAATTCTCTCTTAAAAGTATCCCATTCAGTCCAGTTTTCAAGAGCGATTGCGCAGTAGCCGGTTTTGCTGCTGTTTTTTATTGCCCAATCCGACCATGTTTCCATTGCAATGGCGGAAGGAAAAACAAACTTTACATTGTCTTTGTTTATAAAATCACATATAACATCTTCGATGGAACGAAAATCTTCTTTAGAAAGCATAATAGTATTGTAACAGAAGAA
>JAAYQG010000110.1 GCA_012519415.1 Treponema sp.
AAAATTTGAAAATGGTGTGTTGAAAGAAGTCGCATAAAACAGATGATTCAAACTTCTTTTTCATCCACAACATTTGACAATAACTCGAGTTTTGCCCCGCAAAAACTTGGCGTTTTGCTAGCATAAACCCTAAATTTTAGATAGAACCCACCCGTCCGCCCAATCCACAAGTTTTGCCCCGCAAAAACTTGGCGTTTTGCTAGCATAAACCCTAAATTTTAGATAGAACCCAAAGCAAAACGCCCCTGCCCATAATAAGCATTTTTTCCATGCTTACGCTGATAATGTTTATCAACAACATAGTTTACAAGCGGTTTTGATAAAGGATTAACAGAAAGTGTAATAAATGCCATATGTGCAATTTCTTCAAGAACAGCAGCGTTATAAACAGACTTATGCGCATTTTCACCCCAAGCAAATGGCCCATGCCCTGCAACAAGTACAAAAGGATTTTCATGCGGAACTAAAGTCCATTCTCCTCGTTTTTCCAGCGCAAGCGAACAACAGTCCGCAAAATCTTTAGGTGGATTCTTAAAAGCTTCTATAATTGCTTTTCCTGTTTCTGATTCATAATCACCTGCAACAGCAGCAGCAGCAAGAACGGGTGCGCAAACAACTGCGTTTGCAGAATGGTCAGCATGGGTTGTGCCAAAAATTGGAATAGACTGTTGAGCTTGCGCCCATGCTGTTGCAAATGTTGAATGTGTATGAGTTATTCCGCCAACTTTGCCGGCACTTTCACCTTTAAGTGCAAACGCACGATAAAGCTCAAGATGTGTTGCCGTATCTGATGAGGGGCGTAGCTTTCCTTCAACGCAATTTCCATCAAGATCAAGCACAACCATATCGTCAATTTGAAGCTTATCATACTAAACTCCAGAGGGTTTTATTGCAAAAACGCCACGTCTTGCATCAAATGCAGAAACATTACCCCACGTATACATTGCAAGATTGCGCTCTGGAATCTCTTTATTTGCAAGCCATGCTTCTTCTTTTAATTCCGCATATGAAGATTTTTTATTCATAATTCCTTCCATAATTTATGAGCTATATGAGCATATTTTTAATCAATAAAAGAAATTGCAGCTTTTTCAACAGCAAGTCCTCGTGTATAAGAAGCAAAGAATTTATTATAGCCGTCAACATCATCTTGTGTTGCATTAACGGTTTGTATTTTACATGATGCAAATACGTTCTTTGACAAAAAATCACCAAGACTTAAACCGTTTGAATTCACCATATATGAAGCAAGCAATGCCATTCCCCAAGGGCCTCCCTCGCCTGCTGTTTCAAGAGCTGAAATCGGCGTATGCATTGCAGCAGACATCATCAAAAGCCCAACATCTGCTGTTTTGAAAAATCCGCCATGCCCTGTAAGGCTATCAATCTTTACATTCTCTTCATCAAACAGAATATCCATTCCTGTGCGGAGTGCCCCCAAAGCCGTAAAAAGTTGTGCTCGCATAAAGTTTGCTAATGTAAATCGCGAATTTTTTGCACGAACAAAAAGAGGACGACCTTCGCTTAAACCTGTCATAGATTCCCCTGAAATATAATTATATGGAAGCAATCCGCCACAATCAGGCTCGCCATCAAGTGCGGTTTTCAAAAGATTATCATAAAGTGCGCCTTTATCAATATTGAATCCGCAAGCTGTAATTGCTTCTCCAAAAAGTTTAATCCATGCATCATAATCGCCGGTACAATTGTTCGCATGAGCCATAGCTGTCAAATATCCTTCAGGAGTTGCAACAAGATCAATTTTCCCGCTATATGATTTTGTAAGTGGCTTTTCAAGAACAACCATAGCAAACACAGATGTTCCTGCCGAAACATTGCCTGTTCGAGGTGCAACACTGTTTGTCGCAACCATGCCTGTTCCTGCATCTCCTTCTGGTGGAGCAAGCGGACAACCTGCGCATAAATCTCCGTCTGAATCAAGGAATTTTGCACCTTGTTCTGTTAACACTCCAGCTTGCTGTCCTGCTTTAAGCACTTTTGGAAGCATTTCTTCAAGTTTCCAAGGGAAATTGTATTTAGATACAAGATTATCAAATTTAGCAATCATGTTTTTATCATAGTTTTTTGTTTCAGAATCAACAGGAAACATTCCAGAAGCATCTCCTATCCCCAAAACTTTTTCACCGGAAAGGAGTTTATGCACATAACCTGCAAGTGTTGTAAAAAAAGCTGCATTTTTTACATGTGGCTCATTTTTTAAAATAGCTTGATAAAGATGAGATATGCTCCATCGTTCAGGAACCGGATAATCAAAAAGCTCAGAAAGCTTTTCCGCAGCTTCTCCGGTTATGGTATTTCGCCATGTGCGAAACGGAACTAAAAGTTTATCATCTTTGTCAAAAACCAAATATCCGTGCATCATTGCACTAACACCAAATGCTTTAAGTTTTTTCAGTATTACACCGTATTTTGATTTTACATCAGCTTTTAGATTTGCATAGCATGTGCGTAATCCATTTTGAATTTCTTCAATGGAATAAGTCCAAATACCGTTTTCAAGACTATTTTGCCAGTCAAAAGCACCTGATGCAATCGGTGTATTTTCAGAATTAATCAACACAGCTTTGATACGTGTAGAACCGAATTCTATGCCCAAAATTGCCTCACCTGCATCTATTTGTGCAGCCATACCTTTTTCTTTGTTCATACTTTCCCCTTTGTGTAAAAATTATTTACTATAAAAATAAAATATTGGCAATTATTATTTTCAATGTTTTATTCTTTTTAGCATAAAACAAGCAGTTTCAAAATGCTTTACACTATCTTAACATTCTTCTACAATAATTAAGAACGTGTAGTTTTGCAGTTGTCAAAATTTTTATTTTTTAAGTAAAACGATTAACAGTAATATACACTTAGTTCAATATATTTTAAAGAGGCTTACATGAAACCAAACATCATAAATCCGATTATGCCGGGTTTTAATCCTGATCCTTCAATATGTGTTGTTGATGATACTTTTTATCTTGTTTGTTCAACATTTTCATATTTTCCAGGACTTCCAATATATAAAAGCAAAGACTGCGCAAATTGGGAACAAATCGGAAATGTTATTCACCGAAAATCTCAACTTGATTTTGAAAATGAAACGTCAAGCAGAGGTTTGTTTGCTCCAACAATTCGTTACAACAATGGAACTTTTTACTGTATATGTACACAAGTTGACAAAATTGGCAATTTTTTCGTAACAGCCAAAAATCCAGAAGGTCCATGGTCTGACCCAATTGTTATACCAGAAGCTGACGGTATTGATCCGTCTTTATTTTTTGATGATGACGGAACTGTATGGTATACCGGACAACATTTTAATCCGGCTGGAGTACGCTGGAACGGCGATTGTAAAATATGGATTCAGCGCATCGATATAAAAACAGGGAAATTATATGGAGCAAAAACTGATATTTGGAGCGGAGCATTAAAAAAATCTGTCTGGCCGGAAGGTCCACATATCTACAAAAAAGACGGCTGGTATTATCTTATTCATGCTGAAGGCGGCACAAGTGTAGATCATGCAGTTTCTGTTGCAAGATGCAAAACAATGGAAGGCGAATGGGAAGGCAAAAAATCGAATCCTATTTTAAGCCACCGTCAATTAGGATTAACTGCCAATGTTATCAACGTTGGTCATGCAGATTTATTTTGCACAAAAGAAGGCAACTGGCATATAGTCTGCCTTGCTTCAAGACCATACGGAAAAGGAAAACTTGGAGACGGCAGATGCTGCAATATGGGTCGAGAAACATTTCTTGTTCCTGTACACTGGGAAGAAGATTGGCCTGTTATAGCAAGAGAAACAGGATTAATCGAATATGCTTATACACAAGATGGCTTTGTTGTAAAAGAACCAATAGCCAATATAGAAAAATCACCTGTCAAAGACACTTTTGATGATGCTAAGCTTAAATCTTATTGGCTTACACTTAGAAACAGAAATGATGAATTTATCACAACAACCGAAAAGCCCGGTTTCTTAAGGCTTTACGGCAACGGAAAACTTACTTCAGCAGATGAAGTTTCGTTTGTTGCACAACGTCAAACAGCGTTTAGCTTTGAAGCTTCAACAAAAATGAAAGTGAATCTTGAGCTGGATAATGATAAAGCGGGAATTGTCTGCTTTCAAAGTGAAGAATTCCATTATTGTTTGCAAGTTTGCAAAACAAAAGGAATTAATCAGCTTCAACTTGTAAAAGTAACAAACGGAAAAGCGGAAATTGTAGCAGAAGAAAGCACAGGAAAAATTCCAGAAGATGCACAAATTATGCTAAAAATCGAAGCACAAATGCAGAGTTTGTCTTTTAGCTTCAGCATAAATGATGAAGAATTTCAACAACTTGGCAGTGCACAAGACGCAACAATTTTGAGCACAGAAAAAGCCGGCGGTTTTATTGGAACTGTTATAGGAATGTTTGCAGAAAGCAACGACCCGAAATCTAAAGCTTGTTTTGCAGATTTTGATGAGTTTATCTATGAAAACACAACAACTGCATGGGTAGACCCATATCATTTTTAAAATAACGAACATCGATGCAAAACGTTCGGGGTATATATCCTCCGCATAAATCAAACAGGTTTCGCTATTCGGCGTAAAATTATAAAATGAGCCAAAAGCGAAACCTAATTTCCTTACGAATTACTTTTTATGTTAATCTTCCGTTATTCAGCCTTGACCTTAGAATATACCTGATTTACAATAGCTACATGAAAAAAATGAGTTCATTTGATCGCATGGTGATTAATATGTCGCATGCAGAACGGATGTGCCTTTATGATAAACTGAGTGCATCTATAAGTTCGGAAGAACAATCAATTGCGCCTCCATCAGAGTCTAAAGAAGATTATGTAAATCAAGATCTTCAGACTAAATTAAAGTCCGAATCGTCTTTTTTTAGATTTATACTCTTTTTTCGCTCACTTTTTTCTGGAATAGATGTTTCAAATTTGTACAACAATATGCTTGTAAATCGTATTGCCAAAAAAATAGAAAAAACTAACTCTGAGCTTTTGATTTACAAAAAAGGCATGGTTGGAAGTTTTTTTTATGAACAACTTAGGATTTTGAAAAACGCTTCAGATTTTTTTAAACCTGCAATAGATTTATATGAAGAAGAACCGGGACGATTTTATGTTTTTTTAAGTTCGCTTGTTATACCTGATTATTATGAACATATGGAACGAGAAATAGACCCATTCTTGTTAGGCGATGATAAAGAACCAAAATCGGAAACTCGACTTTCATTGCTTCGCAGAATGGAAGAAGTTTTTCAAATACTTACCTCTGCACAAAGAAATACACTTTATAAATCTGTAATAAATATTGATTGGCTGCGCCAGTTTGTGCGACTTCCCTTTGAACGAATGCTTGCACGTTTTTTACCTGTTGTCGGTGGCGGATACGCAGCACAGCTTGAGTTAATAAGCAGTGATTTATCACAATTTTGTAGAATTCTTTGCAATGCAAAAAATCTTACAACTGAAGTTTTGCAAGCATTATGTCTGTTTTCTACACAAAGTCAGCTTGACCAGCCGCAGATAGATGTTGAAACAGTTGTGGCTGAATATGTAACGCGAAGTCTTTCTCAAATTTCCATTATTAAGAAATTTTTGAAGGCGATTCCATTGCGGCAGCTTGCGCGTGTTGCATTTAAATCTGCAAACTGGACTCCATCTCAACCGGAAGGTTCTGAAGATTGGTTTGTAAAATACAAAACAGAGTGGAGAAAACTTTTTGATGAACGCTGGAACAGCTGGCTTAAAGCTAAAAATCGTCAAATTGTAGAGAAAAAAGTTTTCACCATGCTTAAAACTACGAAACTTCCTGAATTGCCGTTTCAACCGTGGGACAATGGTTGGAGCAATTTAAAATTTCCTCGTACCGAAGCGATGGGCTTTTTATATGGTTTTTTTACTACGCTTTTTGAAGATATTAATAAATTACTGAAAATTCTCGTTGTTGACGGAAATTTTAAACAGCGCGAAAACCGTATTGAGCTTACAGAATCTTTCAATGGTTTTTCTCGTTTAGCAGGCGATGTTGATTCTTTTGCTCATAGCTTATCACCTGAAGGAAAAATTGGTCAGTTTTTTGCAAATGTAGATGAAAAAGATGATCGCTCAATAAAAGCTCATGCAAGACTTGAATCTGCTCTACAATCAGCTTATTCTGAAGCTTCTGTTCTTTCAATGCGTTTTAAGCAAATTTCCGAATCGATAGTCAATGTTCTTTCGGGTGTTCTTTCCGAAACCAAAATCGGAAAATACGATACTATAAACAATATTGCAGCTATAGGTGGACATTTAAATCAACAATATCGTCAGCAACTTGCTGAAGTACGTGATACTTTAAATGATGCTTTAAACTGTCTAAAGGAACTAGAAGTAGTTGATATTTAATGAATACACAGATTTCCTCCTTTGAATTTACTATTTCGCAATCAAAGTCTTTGTGTAAGGACGAGAACGGCAGAATTTTAGCTGTTTCGTTCCCTTTTATTAAGAATGGAAAATTTCTTGATAAAAATGCCCCATCATGTTGCTTGTCGTTAAAACCAGCAGGTTCTATGCGCTTTAAGTGGAATGAGCAAAATGATGTCCGTCAGAAATTTTTTACCAAAATAAATGTTGATTACGACTTGGTACTCTCTCCCGAATTAAGCCACTCTAAAACAATTTTTTGTGTTGATAATAATGAAGAATCGGCTCTTTTTAAGGCTTTATGTTCAACCGGCGATGCTGTTTTGACTTCAAATAAAGAATTTGTTCCAGCTGTAACAGTTGCAGATTGTGTACCTATTTACTTGTATCATATAGATAAAAATGTGTTTGGTGTTGTCCATTCCGGCTGGAAAGGTACTGGTATTGTAAAAGAAGCAGTAGAACGAGCAGTAAAAACTTATGGTGCTGAGCCGACCGGTTTTTGTGCTGTTATTGGTCCGCATATAAAAAGCTGTTGCTACACTGTTGATTCGGAACGTGCAGATTATTTCAGAAAAAATTTTGGCTCTGAATGTATTAAGCGAGAAGAACTTGATAAGGAATTCGGTTTTCATTTATCTTTGGGAAATGCAAACTTGAAATTGCTTCTTGAGGCAGGCGTTCCTGCTGAAAATATTGCAACCGCACGTGAATGTACATGCTGTACCGAATTTTTGGGTTCTAACAGACGCGAAACTGCCGGACTTGCAGATTCCGTTCCGCTAGAAGAAAGACTTAAAGAATTTACTGCAATGGCAGCTTTTGTAAAATGGTAGATTCCGTCCTTAAAAACAGATAACAAGTGAAAAATTGTTATCGAATTATTGCTAAACAAGTGAAATTCATAAATGAAATTGCAGACAACATTTCGCCTGAAATATATACTTGACCACTCCACATCTCCCCTACACAAAAAACGTGAAACCTACAAACAACCTCTTGCAACATCCCACCCAACACACCAAGCCACGTTTTGCCAACACAACCCCAAATCTGTAGAATAAACCCAGCCGAATTGCCCAATCCTCAAGTTTTTGCCCCGCAAAATTATGCCGTACCTGTACAAATCTGCACTGCAAGGAGGCAGTGGCAGTTTAATCAGACAAGGACGTCTGATTAAACTGCAAACTTGGCGTTTTGCCAGCCAATCCCAAATTCGTAGCACCAACCCAAAGCAAAACGCAAACGCAACGCCCTTTACAAATATTCCGCATTTAATATACACTTATAAATATGCAAGGAATCGTAATCGGCGGCTCAAAAAACATTTTTTCTGTTGAATGTGATGACAACGTTACAAGACAATGTACAATAAAAGGCAAAAAACTCAAAACGGAAGATCGCTTTTATAATCCACTTGCAGCAGGTGATTTTGTAAATATTGAACCAGACGAAAAAAACAACGAATTGGGACAAATCATTTCTCTTGAACCTCGAAAAAATGCATTTGTTCGCTGGAATGTAAAAGGACGCGCTCCACAACTCCTTGCTGCCAACGTAGACCGAATTTTTTGTGTTACAACTCCAGATGAGCCGCCGTTTCGTCCACGATTTGTAGACCGAATGTTAATTCAAGCAGATGCAGCAAATATTGAACCTGTGATTTTATGCAACAAATGTGATTTGCCAATTGATTCCGATGTTGATTTTAGACTTGCTGAATGGGAGCGGATTGGCTATACAATGATTAAAGTTTCAGCAAAAACCGGCGAGGGAATGAGTCAGCTTGCTACTATGCTTGAAGGAAAACGCAGTGTATTTGCCGGTCAGTCTGGTGTAGGCAAATCAAGCATTGTAAATGTATTAGATTCGTCTGTTGTCCTTAAAACAGGCAGCTTGTCTGAAAAATACGGAAGGGGAACACATACTACAACTCGCGGAATGCTTTATCACTTAAGACTGAATGAATCTCTCATGGACGGAAGAATGGGCGCAACCGCCGATATAATTGATACTCCGGGAGTGCGAAGATTTGTCTTAGACGGAATTGATGCAGATGATATCATTTTGTATTTTCGGGAAATTGCTCCTATTGTCGGCACTTGCACATTCGGAATGTCGTGCACTCATACTAAAGAAGCGGGCTGTCGTGTGCTTGAAGCTGTTCATGCCGGAGTAATTTCAGAAGAGCGGTTTGAAAGTTACGAACGCATTAAGGAAGAAATTCTTACCGGAAATTGGAAAGATTAATGGACAAACAAACGCTAGAAATCCTTGAGTATTATAGAGTTAGAAATATTATTGCATGCTATGCTTCAAGTGTTGAAGGCAAATTATTTGTAGAATCAAAAGAACCTTCCGTTAGTAAAAGCAAAATTGATGAAGAAAAAGCTCTCGCTGAAGATTGGATGAAATCTCTCATTTCAGCAAATCCTATTAAAATTTTAAGTTTTAATGAATGTTCGCCGATTTTTCAACTTTTGCAAGTAGACAGTTATGTTCTTGAGCTTGAACAAATTGCAGCGTTAGGTTCTTTTTGCAAAAGTACCATACAATTTAAAAAACAAATGGAAAGCGAAACAATTCGTTTGCAATTTTCTGTTCTTGCTGATAAAGCAGCACTTATTCCGGATTTATCTATGCCCAATTCAAAGATTTTTCGCATTATAGATGAAACCGGTGTATTAAAAGATTTGCCAGAACTGCGCGAAATAAGAAAATCAATCAGCCGAATAAGACGAGATGTTACTCTGCTTTTTAAAAGTTATACTACAGACCAATCTTTAAAAGATGTTCTTCAGTCTGATATGCCTGTGCTACGTTCAGATAGGCAGGTTCTTGCTGTAAAAGCGAATTTTAGAGGACGCATAAAAGGCATTGTGCACGAGTTTTCTCAGACCGGACAGACTGTTTACATAGAACCGGACGATATTGTTCAGAAAAACAATGCGCTTGTGCAAGAAGAACATAGACTTACACTTGAAATAAGGCGGATTTTTCGCGAGCTTACAGCTTCGCTTGCTGAATTTTATGAAGATTTTGTAACGGCACATAATTTGATGATTAATATTGATGGTTCTTATGCAGCTGCAAAATGGGGAATTGAAATGCGCTGTTCGTTTGCAAATATTTCTGAAAACAATGAAACTCTTTCGTTAAAAGACGCAAGACATCCTCTTTTAGCGGAAAAAGCTGTGCCTATAAGTCTTTCGTTTTTGCCGAATCGTCGAATCCTTATTATAACAGGACCAAATACAGGCGGAAAAACTGTTTCGCTAAAGACTGTGGCACTTTTTGCAGCACTAAATCAAAGCGGTTTCCCATTACCGTGTGCGGAAGGTTCGGTTTTGCCATTGTTTGATAATATTTATGCAGATATTGGTGATGAACAATCTATGGATCAATCACTTTCCACATTCAGCGGGCATATGAAAAACATCGCCAAAATGATAGACGCTGCTACTGATAAAACTCTTGTTTTGCTCGATGAGCTCGGTTGCGGAACAGATCCTGAAGAGGGCGGTGCAATTGCAATGGCTGTGCTTGATTTTTTGATTGAAAAAAAAGCATGGGTACTTGTTACAACTCATAATGGAAGCCTCAAAAATTACGGTTATACAAGAGTTCAATGTTCAAATGCTTCTGTTGAATTTGATGAAACTACACTTTCGCCGGCTTATAGAATTATTATGGGAGTTCCGGGCGAAAGTCATGCACTCGAAATTGCACGTCGTAATGGATTGTCTGAAGAAATTATTTTGAATGCTGAAAATTATTTAAATGGTGCTCAAGCTGATGTTTCATCATTGATAAAAGGTCTTACTTCAAAATATGCTGAACTTGAAGAAATTGAAAAAAACAAGCGAAAAGAAACAAATAATTTGCTTAGAAAACAACAAGAAATAAACTTAAAAGAGCTTGATTTACGCAAAAAAGAATATGAGCTTAGAGAAAAAGGGTATCGTAAGCTTTCTGAATTTGCAGACAACAGCCGTAAACAGCTTGAAAATCTTGTTCGTACATTACGAGAAGGCGAAATAACAAGGGAAAAGACTCTCGCTGTAAAAGATTTTATTGCTAAGTTGCAAGATTCACTTGATGAAGAAAAAACAAACCTTGAAATAGAAAGAGAATCATTGACAGCTGCTCAAAATGAAAGGTTAAAACAAACAAAAAATAAAGATTCAAAAAATTTCACTGATGATGAACAAACTGAAGTGCCGTCTGAATTTGCAGAAGGGCTTGATGTTTTTTACAAAGAGCGGAGAGGAGTATTGCTTCGTCAGCAGAAGAAAAATACTTGGGTTGTAGCATTTGATACATTTAAAATGACTATAAATCAAAAAGAACTTGTGCTAGCTCCGATTATAAAAAAGAATACAACTGTTTCGCTTGAGCTTGCTTTGCAACCAGTTGATGATGGCAACATAAAAGGAGCTTCTTTTGGCATTTCTTGTCAAAAAGCTGTGTTTGAACTCAGACTTTTGGGTATGCGATATGAAGAAGCTATAAAAGCACTTGAAAAGCAGATAGATTTGGCTATGCTTCAACATTTGAAAAATTTTTCGGTTGTGCATGGCAAAGGGCACGGTGTTCTTCAGCAAGGTGTGCAAAATTATTTGAAATCAAGCCCCGTTGTTGAAAGCTTCTGCTTTGCTCCAGCAGAAGACGGCGGAACGGGAAAAACTTATGTTACCCTACTTTGAAGTAGCGGCGGTTTCGATTATACTTATGTTACAAATTTAAAAGATTAGCTCATCGAATTGCGAAAGATTTTGTACATTGGCTTTCGGTTCTGTTCTATATTTTATACAAATTTTATACAAAAGTTATAAAACTTGACAGATTTGAATAATTTTTGTATATTTATGCAATAATTTGCACTGATATTCATTTTATTGTATGTGGATTTTAATAATTTTCAATTTTATCTGTATAAACTTGCATTAAATTCTACGGAAATTTTCAAAACGAGTGAAATTAGTGTTTAAATTCCTCAAAGAAGGGGAACAGTGAAAGAACGACTGTCGCGACTTAAAGTAATCAGAAAAATAATCAAAACGTACAGAATAGAATCGCAGGAACAACTGCTTGGCTATCTTCAAAAAGAAAATTTTGATGTTACTCAAGCAACGCTTTCAAGAGACTTAAAGCTTTTGAAAGTTGGCAAAGTTTCGGACGGACATAACGGGTATGTATATATGTTGCCGGGCGAAGGCGAAAGACAAGAGTCCGAGCAGACGGTTGTGCAGGATTTTCTGCGAGGTTATATTTCTATTGAATATTCAGGAAACATTGTCGTAATAAAAACATATTCCGGTCATGCTGACGCAGTTTCACTTGCAGTTGACAGCTTTGCTTTTGACGAAGTGCTTGGAACAATTGCCGGTCGCGATAATTGCGTTTTTTGCTGTCTTAAAGAAGGTGTTTCTGGCGAAGATTTTCTTGATGCACTCAAACTTAAAATTCCTGAAATTGATGAATAAAGTCATCGTTTGACTTCTAAAGATTTAATCTTTAGTTATTTTAATAATTTTATAATAGAGGTTTTTATGGCTAATTGGGAAAATGCTGATAAGCTTGTAGCTTATAAAAAAATGCTCTCCCTTAAGGGGCTGGTTTCTTTGAAAGATGTTCTTGATGCAAACCGTGTCAAAGAATTTTCTGTTCCTATGGCTGCTGGTCTTACATATAATTATGCTGCAAAAGAAGTTAATGCACAAATCCTTGCCGTTTTGCAGGAGCTTGCTGATGAAGCTGAACTTGTTGCAAAATTCAAAGAGCTTTTTGAAGGTGCTATAATCAATACAGGTGAAAATCGCAAGGTTTTACATCATCTTTTGAGAGGTCAACTTGGTGCAGATGTTATGTTTGACGGAAAAAACCTTCGCACTTTCTATAAGACGCAGCAGGAAAATATTGCAACTTTTGCCGCAAAGGTTCATTCAGGTGAAATTACAAACGCAAAAGGCGAAAAATTCGACACAGTTGTTCAGATTGGCATAGGCGGTTCAGATCTTGGACCGCGTGCAATGTATCTTGCGCTTGAATCTTATGCACGAAAAAATAATTCCCTTAAAATGAACTCTAAATTTATTTCAAATGTTGATCCAGATGATGCAGCAGCTGTTATGCAAAGCATAAATCCTGCAAAAACGTTGTTTGTTCTTGTTTCAAAAAGCGGAACTACGCAAGAAACATTGGCAAATGAGCTTTTTGTAAAAGATTATCTAAAAAAAGCCGGACTTGATGCTTCAAAACATATGGTCGCCGTAACAAGTGAATCAAGCCCTCTTGCGAACAATCCTTCTTATCTTGCATCTTTTTATATCGATGATTTTATCGGTGGAAGATTTTCTTCAACGTCTGCTGTTGGCGGAACTGTAATGACGCTTTCGTTTGGAGCTGATATTTTTGCGCAATTCCTTGAAGGCGCAAACGAATCAGATAAAACTGCCGTTAATTCAGATATTAGAAAAAATCCTGCCTTGCTTGACGCATTAATCGGTATTTATGAACGTAATGCACAATGTTATCCTGCAACTACAATTCTTCCGTATAGTCAATCGTTGAGCCGCTTTCCGGCTCATCTTCAACAGGCTGATATGGAATCAAATGGCAAGCATGTAAATCGTTTCGGCGAAAAAATCAATTATGCTACAGGTCCTGTATTGTTTGGAGAACCGGGAACAAATGGTCAGCATTCTTTTTATCAGCTTTTACATCAAGGTACAGATATTGTTCCTTTGCAATTTATTGGATTTAGCGACAGCCAGTTTGGTGAAGATGTCGTTGTTGACGGTTCAACAAGCCAGAAAAAGCTTTGTGCTAATCTTGTAGCCCAAATTGTTGCTTTTGCATGCGGAAAATCGGACGAAAATCCCAACAAAAGCTTTGCAGGTGGAAGACCTTCAAGCCTTATTTACGGCAAACAACTCACACCAAAAGCTTTGGGCGCATTACTTGCACATTTTGAAAACAAAATTATGTTTCAAGGCTTTGTATGGAACTTGAACAGTTTTGACCAAGAAGGTGTGCAGCTTGGCAAAGTGCTTACCAAAAAAGTTCTTGCAGGACAAATTGATGGAGCGTTAAAAGAATACGCAAATATTTTTGACATTTAATCTTAGCGCTAGAGCAAAACTTGGTAAGTTCGCAACATAATCTCAATTTTGTAGCTTCAACTTACCTTGAGCCCTATTTTCTGTACACCATTTTCTGTACATATTGACATTTTTCATAAAACCGGATATTGTTTTTTATTATACATTCCCCGATTGTGTAATGGTAGCACTTCAGATTCTGGTTCTGATTGTGGGGGTTCGAGTCCTCCTTGGGGAACTAAAGCTGAGCCAAAGTGTTCAGCTTTTTTTATTACTTCCAGGTCCCTTCGTCTATCGGCTAGGACGTGACCCTCTCAAGGTCGAAAGACGGGTTCAATTCCCGTAGGGACTGTTTCTTTTCAAGAATCCAAATCGAAGTTTTGGTTTTGCAGACGTTTTTATGCTAATCTTCCGTTGTTCAGCTTGCATTCGCTTACAAAATATTTTTTTTCAAAACCTAATTCTCTAACTTTTTTGCTTTTCTTTTAATAATAGCAATGTTATAATACCATACTATATATCAATGCTGTTAATCTAACCTTTGTAAATAACACTCAAAATTCTAGATTAATACAAGCAATATATTTGTTGTTTTCAATCTCATGTAAAACAGCGTAAAAAGTCAATGAAAAAGTTTCAATCTTTTGAGTTGAATTTTTATTATCAGGAGTAATTATGTTATTTATTTTAATTGTGGTAGTAATTTTGATTCTTTTGTTGATAGTTACAAACATCAGAATTGTTCCTCAATCAACTGCATTTGTAATTGAGCGTCTTGGCGGGTATCTTACAACTTGGCAAGTTGGACTCCATGTAAAGTTGCCATTCGTTGACCGAATTGCAAAAACGGCTTCGCTTAAAGAACGTGTTTTAGACTTTACACCGCAGCCTGTTATTACAAAAGATAACGTTACAATGATGATTGACACTGTGATTTATTTTCAGATTACAGATCCGAAATTGTACACATACGGTGTTGAAAATCCAATTAATGCTATTGAAAATTTGTCTGCAACAACTTTACGCAACATCATTGGTGAACTTGAACTTGACGGCACATTGACAAGTCGTGATGTAATCAACACACGAATGCGCTCAATTCTTGATGAAGCTACAGATCCTTGGGGCATTAAAGTAAATCGCGTTGAAGTTAAAAACATTATTCCACCTGAATCTATTCAAGTGGCAATGGAAAAGCAGATGCGTGCCGAGCGCGAACGCCGTGAAGCAATTTTGAAGGCAGAAGGCGAAAAACAGTCTGCAATCCTTGTAGCAGAAGGAAATAAAGCTGCACGTATTCTTGAAGCAGAAGCTGTAAAAGCAGCCACTATTCTTGAAGCAGAAGCACAAAAAGAAGCTGCAATCCGTCGTGCAGAAGGTGAAGCGGAAGCTATTATTGAGCTTCAAAAAGCTACAGCAGAAGGCCTTATGATGATAAAAAAAGCGGGCGCAGACGAAGCTGTTATCAAGTTAAAAAGTCTTGAAGCTTTTGAAAAAGCCGCAGACGGCAAAGCGACAAAGATTATAATTCCATCAAATTTGCAAAATCTTGCAGGAATTATTACAGCTGCAACGGAGCTTGCCGGAAAATAACATAACAACGACCTCGCTGAAATCGTAGCAAAACTTCAAAAAGCAGCGAGGTTGTTAAACTTTTTGCACAAATAAATTATTCAGCACAAAATAACATACTTCTATTTTAAAATCAGATATTAAACTTTCACACAAATAATAAAAAATTCACAAAATACTATTGACAGAAAATCAGTTTCTTTGTATATTGTTTCTATCAAAAGAGGTTACTGTATATAGTAACCTTGTAAATTATTATATGGAGTCTAGTTATGGAAAAGAAAGAAATCCCTTACAAAATTTATCTTGAAGAAAAGGAAATGCCTGTTTCTTGGTACAACGTGCGTGCTGACATGAAGAAAAAACCGGCGCCACTTTTGAATCCTGCAACATTAGAGCCATGCACTGCAGAAGAATTAGGTCATGTATTCTGCGATGAGCTTGTTCAGCAAGAATTGAATAACACAGACAGATATATCGAAATTCCTGAAGAAATTCGTAATTTTTACAAGATGTATCGCCCTTCTCCACTTATACGTGCTTATTTTCTTGAAAAAAAACTCGGAACTCCGGCACATATATATTACAAGTTTGAAGGAAATAACACTTCCGGTAGTCATAAACTAAATTCTTCCATTGCACAAGCATATTACGCTAAAAAACAAGGCTTAAAAGGTCTTACAACAGAAACTGGCGCAGGTCAATGGGGTACTGCACTTTCGATGGCTTGTTCATATTTCGATCTCGATTGTATTGTATACATGGTAAAATGTTCATACGAGCAAAAACCTTTCCGTCGCGAAGTCATGCGCACATACGGCGCAAAAGCAATTGCTTCTCCATCTATGGAAACAGAAGTTGGTAGAAAAATTAATCAAGAATTTCCGGGAACATCTGGAAGTCTTTGTTGTGCAATTTCAGAAGCTGTTGAACATGCACTTAAAAA
>JAAYQG010000111.1 GCA_012519415.1 Treponema sp.
GCGTTTTGCTAGATTAGTCCCTAAATTTTAGATTAATCCCAACGCAAATGCCCAAGCCTCAAGTTTTTGCCCCGCAAAACTTGGCGTTTTGCTAGATTAGTCCCTAAATTTTAGATTAATCCCAAAGCAAATGCCCACGCCTCAAGTTTTCCCCCGCAAAAACTTGGCGTTTTGCTAGATTAGTCCCTAAATTTTAGATTAATCCCAAAGCAAATGCCCAAGCCTCAAGTTTTTGCCCCGCAAAAACTTGGCGTTTTGCTAGATTAATCCCTAAATTTTAGATTAATCCCAAAGCAAAACGCTCCTTGTACAATTCCTTTCATTTAAGTATAATTTTCATTGTGAATATAAAATGGGGTAACCCAAAAGGAATAAATAATGGCAAAAGAAAAAGTTATCTTAGCTTATTCAGGCGGACTTGACACCACTGTAATCATTCCGTGGCTCAAAGAAAATTATGACTATGATGTTATTGCGGTTTGCATTGATCTTGGGCAAGGCGACGATTGGAAAAAAATTAAAGACCGCGCTCTTAAAACAGGTGCTAGTGCATGCTATATAGTTGATGCACGAAAAGAATATATTGAAGAGTACATTTGGCCTGCCTTAAAGGCAAACTGCGTTTACGAAGACAAATATCTTTTGGGAACTTCAACAGCGCGCCCTCTTATCGGCAAAATTCTTGTTGAATATGCTAGACAAGAAGGAGCGAAAGCAATCTGCCACGGTGCAACAGGCAAAGGCAACGATCAAATTCGTTTTGAACTTACAATAAAAGCATTTGCTCCGGACTTACGTGTAATTGCTGCATGGCGAGACGACAAATGGGATATGGATAGCCGCGAAGCTGAAATCGAATATCTTGAAAAGCGCGGAATTGAAGTTCCAATGAAAAAAGACCAGTCTTACAGCCGTGATGAAAACATCTGGCATCTTTCGCACGAAGGTCTTGAACTTGAAGAAACTGAAAACGAGCCAAACTGGAAACATATGCTTCAACTTACAACAGTTCCCGAAGAAGCTTTAGAATCAGGCGAATACGTAAAAATCGAATTTGAAAAAGGCATCCCAATCAGTGTAAATGACAAAAAAATGGATGCGCTGGAAATTATGCTTGAGCTTAATAAAATCGGAGGCAGAAACGGCGTTGGGCTTGTAGACATATGCGAAAACCGCTGTGTAGGTATGAAAAGTCGAGGAGTATACGAAACTCCAGGTGGAGCAATTCTTTATACTGCACACGAAATGCTTGACCACCTTTGCCTTGACCGTGATACATATCATTACAAACAGCTGATTGCACTGCGCATGAGTGAACTTATCTATGACGGCAAATGGTTTACAACTTTAATGGACGCATGTATGGCTTTTGTAGATAAAACACAAGAAACTTGTACAGGCTGGGTAAAATTAAAGCTTTACAAAGGTTCAATACGAGGTGCCGGAAGTTATTCAAAATACAGCCTTTACAATAAAAACATTGCATCTTTTACAACCGGCGATTTGTACAACCATAAAGATGCTGAAGGTTTTATCACATTATTCGGTCTTCCGCTAAAAGTTCGTGCAATGATGGAACAACAAATAGGCGAAGGACAAGCTGTAAAAGCCAGCAAATCTTTAAAGAAACGACCAACGAAATAAATGTTATAAAATCAATTTCGCAATGGATATAGATACAAATTAGGGTTTAATCTGCTAAACGCCAAGTTTGCACTTTGCGCTAACTTGATAGCTGGGGATGAAACTAGGCTATGCGCATTGATTTTAGATTTTGTACAAAGCTTAACAAAACCACCAAGAAGTGAAGCAAAAAGCGGTGCTTTTACTTCATTTCTTGGAAACTAAGGTTTTGTGCATAAAAATTATCGAAGCTGTTTTTCGATTCAAAACCTCGATTCCTCTTTTGAAATTATTCTGCAATTTTGGATTAATCTACGAAACTTACAGGTTTTATTCTTTTGTAGTATCAACAAAAAATGTAAAATATATAAAATGTCCTATCCAAACTGCAACAAGAACAATTCTTCCTATGAGAGTTTTTTTCATAAGCAAAAATCCTATAAACAAAAGCAACGTTATTAGCGTCATAATTTTTACTTTTGTCAAAAGATGCATTCCCTCTCCTTTTGCATAGCCTTCTAAATTGTTCTTGTATATTTTTGTGCTTTTAAACCAAGCATTGAGTTTCGCTGAACTTTTTGCAAAGCAACAGGTAGACAAAAGCAAAAAAGGAACTGTCGGTAAAAACGGCAACACAGTGCCGATTGCACCCAAACCAAAACTAACAGAACCAACAGTAATATATAGTATTTTTTTTACGCTCATTTTAACTCATCCTTTTTACAGCATTTATATCTTCTATTGAAATTACTTCATCACAAATTCTTACGCTAGATTTTCTGTGCGACACAAGCACTATCGTTTTATCTCTGCTTTGCATTTCAAGCGACTTTAGTATTATAGCTTCATTTAAACCGTCCAAATTACTTGTTGGTTCATCTAAAAGCAGTAAAGGTGCGTTATGCAAAAAAGCACGTGCAACTCCTATTCGTTGGCACTCTCCACCAGAAATAGTACCTCCAAGTTCTCCAATTTCTGTATCATATCCATTGGGTAGCTGCATAATAAAATCATGAATTGACGCTTTTTTACACGATTCTTTAACTTCTTCAAGACTTGCATTCAGTTTTGCAATTCGTATGTTGTTAAAAATGCTATCTTTAAAAATATGTGTAGACTGCATAACAAAACTTTCCATATTTCTTAAATTGCTTGTATTTATTTTATTTATGTTTCGTTCTGAAATTTCAACTGCTCCACTTGTAACTTCCCAAAAGCGCATAAAAAGCCTAAGCAAAGTTGATTTCCCGCTTCCGCTTTTTCCAACAATCCCGATTGTTCTGTTCAAAGGAATTTTGAGATTTATTCCTTTTAAAATTGTGTTGGCTGCATAAGCAAATGAGAGGTCTTTTGCAGCAAGACCAGAAAACGAAATTTCTTCTTTATCTGAAACATCTTCAAGCTGCGGCTTTTCATCTAAAATATTTAGAATCCGTAGGCCAGAAGCAAGAGTCGGCTGCAGGGTGCTACCCAAAGCAGAAAGTGCTAAAGTTGGACCAAACGACGAAAGCATTACAATCAAAACAAACATTGATGTTCCTAAATTAACAGATGTTGTAAGCTCAAGCTGTTTTGTTATTAAAATTACAACAAGCGTTAAAATTGTAATTGCACTTGAAGAAATCGCTTTTCCGCTTGCAGAAATGTTGCTCATTTTTTCATCAACAAATAGCAGTTCATTTGTTCGCTCTTTTATTTTTTTCAATCTGTTTTTAGAATCTGCAAATTGTATCGTTTCCGAAAGTCCGCGCAAGCTGTCAAGCACAACACTTGAAAGATTTCCCGCCGCAGCTCTTTGCTTTTTCCCATAATCTTTGCTTGATTTTGAAATAATTACAGGAAAAACAAATCCAAGCATAAAATGCGCAATTAAAAACAAAACCGCAATTAACAAGCTTGTCTTTCCAATTACAACAGAGAGCGTAAGTACAAAAATAACGGCAATTACAATAGGTGAAATTGTATGAGCGTAAAAAACTTCAAGCAGCTCTATATCAGCTGTTATAATCGAAATAAGTTCACCCTTATCTTTACATTCTAACTTTGCAGGACATAACGTTCTTAATTTGCCAAAGACTTTATCCCGTATTATTGCAAGTGTTTTAAATGCGATGTAATGATTGCAATATTGTTCTATATATTTTAAAAATCCTCTTGAAATTCCAAGAACAGCAAGCAAAACGAGCATAGAGTGCAAAGCATTATACTTAAATGCAAGATAACCACAAAACGAAATTCCCCATGCTGCAAGATGCCCCAAAACGCCAGACAAAATCGCAAGAATCATAACAGGAGCTAAAGGGAGCACCAGAACCACCAACCGAAGCATTACTTTAATATTAGAAATCTTTTTCATTTTATTTTCCATTTAAATTAAAAGTTTAATTACTAAGCATTTTTCTTTTTTGATACGCCCGCATTTTCAAGGTATTGTTGTGTATTCCAAAGCTTTGCATAAACATCATTTTTGTAAAGCAATTCTTCATGTGTCCCATTTTCAACAATACTTCCATCTTCCATTACATAGATTTTGTCTGCCTTTGTAACATTTGCTAGCCTATGCGATATGAAAATAATTGTTTTCTCTTTTTTCATTGCATAAATTTCTTGCATAATCGTATTCTCGCTTTCTACATCAATATTGGAAGCCGCTTCATCAAAAATGTATATCTCGCTGTTTTTGAGTAATCCTCTCGCAAAAGCAAGACGCTGCTTTTGTCCTCCTGATAAATTGGACGCATCGCTTTGAACAATAGTGTCAAGTCCATTTTCGCTTCGCAAAAAATCAGCAAGCTGAGCCTTTGTTAAAACTTCCCACATTTCGTCTTCTGTCGCAGTCTGTTTTGCAATTTGCAGATTTTCTCTAACTGTGCCTTGAAATATATGACTGTTAAAACCGATATATGTAATTCTTTGCATTAAACTTTCTTCACTTATTTCAGAAAGATTGCAACTAAAGTCGCTGCTGTTCAAGATTATTTCACCTAAGTAATCTCTTTGTTTAAGGCACAATAGAGAAGCTATGGTAGTTTTTCCACAGCCAGATTTTCCTACAATAGAAATCATTGAGCCTTTTGGAATTGAAATATCAACATTTTTTAAAACGTTTCTTTTTTTGTCATACGAAAATAAAATATCTTTCAATATTATGCTGCAATTCTTTGGGCAGTCTTTACTGTTTTTTTCAGGTTCATCAGAATCAAGCAATTTGAATATTTTTTCACTAGCAGCCATTCCATTCATAGCAATGTGAAAAAAACTGCCAAGCAACCTCATAGGCAGAAAAAAATCGGCAGATATTAAAATAGTAAAAATCATCGTCCATGCTGTAATATTTCCATTTGAAAATTGTAAAACACTGATAATGATACCTAATGCAGTTCCGCCGTATGCAACTAAATCCATTACTGTTATTGAATTAAGCTGCATTACTAAAACTTTCATCGTGATTTTTCTAAACTTCTCAGATTCTTGATTCATCTGATTATGTTTAAATTCATCACTTTGATAAATTTTTAACGTTATCATACCTTGTAAATTCTCTAAAAATGTATCACCTAATTTTGCGTAACTTCCCCAGTATTTTGATAAAAGCTTTTTGGCGAATGTCTGCACCACTGCTATTGAAACTGGAATAAGAGGAACAGAAACAAAAAGAATAATAGCAGCTTTTAAATTAAACGGTGCAAGAATCACAAATAAAATAACAGGAGCTATCATTGCATAAAAGAATTGCGGTAAATACGCTCCAAAGTATGATTCTAATTGACCAACACCATCAACAGCTAGTTGCACTACCTCAGACGTTCTAATATTTTGATTGTAAGAAGCTCCAATTCCTAGAAGCTTTTTATAAATAAGCTCTCTTAATACTTGTTTTACATTTTTAGAAGAAAGGTAACTCATCTTTGTATAAAGTGTTGTACAATAATATTTTACAACTATACTGATGATAATATAAATACTACAGTTCAGTAATTTCGCCTGTTCATTTGAAAAAACAAGCTCAACAAACGACATTATAATTATAATATTTGCAAATAATGAAAATAACTGCAAAAGAACATTTGCTGCTATGTATTTTTTACTTTCTGCCACTAAGTTAATAAGTCGTTTGTTAATCATCATAAAGTCCTCTAAATTTATTATGCAACAATGTTAGCATTGTCTAACTTTTGTTAGTTTGCGCTAACATTGTTGCATAATAATAATAATATAGCAATAGGGTTTCACAGGGATTGATTATAAAACTTTTGGATTAATCTGCAAAACCTGTAAGTGGCTGTCCAAAAAAGAAACAACCAACGAAATAAATGTTATAACACAGTTTTGCTAAACGCGAAAGCGTAGCTTATGCACCGCGGTTTCGCGTTTGGATTGTTCTCCAAATTTGAGATCGGATGGTAAAAATTTGCAGACATTTGCAACATTTCAAATATATAAAATCATTGCATTTTTTTTGATGTGTGATAAAATGACTTTATGCTGAAAAGTATTTCCTATAATATAGATTTTGATATATGTGGCATTATCATAGATCTGCTACTTATTATTACAATACTTTGCATAAAGCATGACAAAACATGGCGTGCAAAATTTTATCTGATTCTTACCATAAATGTTTTTGTCGCACAAGCTCTAAATATTGTAACAGTTTTCACAGAAATATTTCTGCCTCCGAGTTTAGTAAATTTAAACACTTTTCTGGCTGTAATTCATATCCTTGCCGTAAACACACAAGCTCCAGTATACTGCATTTTTCTTATTGCAATGACGACAACACGAAAGCCGCTGAACAAAAAGAAACTTATGATTCTTTTTACACGGTAAGCAGTAAAATATAATTCCCCATAAAGAAAGGTTTCCAACCAACTGTTATAATGGAAATTGAAAGACCAAACAACAGGAGGAAGAAAACCTTTATGGAAAGCATATCACGAAAAGAGAGAAAA
>JAAYQG010000112.1 GCA_012519415.1 Treponema sp.
AATTTAACAATTCACACATATTTTGTTCGCATATGTTTTGAATATCTTTTTCTAGTTTAAATGAAACTTCTTTAATAAAATCTAATTTTTGATCCTTCAGATTATATAATGCCATTTTTTCTCCTTCTCCTTTGCCCCGCAAATGTTAGGCGAATTCTTTTTCTAAACTTACCTCATATTCAACTTCATCAAGTTCAATTCCATTCATATTTTTTTCTTTATATTCTTTGACTATTATTCCATTTAAGCTTTCCGGTATTTTACAGTCATTTTAATGACTCCTTAAATTGTTCTAACGTAAAAAATTTCGTATTTTTAACTTCGTCATCAGAAATTTCTCTCTTATATGATTTCATATACTCGAAATATTTCTCATCTTTTTCTGTTAAAAAAAAATTTCTTCCCAATTTTTTAGCAACATATCCTAAAGTTCCACTTCCAGCAAAAGGATCAAATATTAAGTCGCCAATATAAGAATAATATTGTATTACACGTTTACATAATTCTGCAGGAAAAACAGCAGGATGGATTTTATCAGATTTTGGACATATTTGCCAAATATTATTTGTATCAAAATCTCCTTTTATCTTACTTTTTTCAACCGTATCATAATCATATTGATGGATATTCCAATCTAAAAGTTTATCTGTTTGTTTTCGATACACCATTAAATATTCTGTTATTGTATTTGGTTTATAACCTAATGGTTTCCGATGTTGTTGAAAACCTCCTACACGATTTTTTACACTATACTCCGGTTTTTCCCAAACAATATCATCAATAAATTCCCATCCTCCTTTTACTAAAATTGCATGCAAATCAAAAGGAATAGGATAACGTTTACTAGAATGAGCTCGACTAACCCTAGGGACAATTACAGGCGAAGTGTTAACTATTAGAAAACGCCCTTCTTTTGTAATTCTGTGAGTTTCGGTAAAGACTTTTCCTAGAAATTGTAAATATGCTTCATAACTTGGGTAAATTGAATAATCTCTTGCATTATAATATGGTGGAGAAGTAAAAGTTAAATGAACACTTTCATCTGGAACATATTTCAATGCTTTCAAAACATCAGCATTTACAATTACATTTTTTAAAAAGCTATATGTTTCCGGATGTTTGAGTCTATCTTTAGTATTTTTTGCGCTAGAAAAATATTCTTTTTTTATGACAGACTGTACCATTTCATTTTCATGATCAAGTAATTTTTTTAAGGTTTCATCTATTTGCTTTTCACCTTTAAAGACTAAAAGTCCACGAATTGCTTGACATACTATTTTAGGATCTTCATTCTCTAAAAGTTTTAAAAGAATATCTTTAGTCTGTTCATTTCTGAGTCGACCTAATGCTGAAACAGCTTCTCTTTTTACAAGTGTGCTTTTATCTGAATTTACAACATTATAAAATACTTGAATTAAATTCGTAGATTTTACTTTGCCTAAATTTTTTAATACTAAAACTCTTATAGTTTCATTATCATAATCAAGTAATTCCAAAAGCCAAGAATAATCAAACCCTTTTTGAATATGTCCTATATTTTCCAATATAAAAGAAAGATTTCCAACATTTGATAAGTTTTCGTTTACCAAATTTGCAAAAGAAGAGTCGTTTTTAATCTTGAGTTGTTGAATATATTCTTTTGTCATATATTATAAATTTAACGAATTTTAATGAAAATATCTACAGTATAAAAATCCAAATAAAAAGCACACCAGCGAAGCGTTAGATGTAAATTTTTATATATACAAATAATAAGAATACATAGTCAAGCGAACAGAATTCTTCTTTATCGGGAAAATTTCAGTTAGTGATATGAGCTAATCATTTGAGAATGTATTGATTGTAACAAAAATCACATATTTTCTTGCGTTGTATACAATTTAGAATATTCCGCTTTTCATAATATCATTGATATAACTGAATAGCTGCTTATGAATCTCAGGTGTTTTCAATTTTTCAAAGGGAATATTTTCATGAAATTCTATCATATCCATTTCATAATCGGGGATTTTTTCCATTTTAACGATATTGCAAAAGTATTGAATGCCGTATGATAAACCCTTGTCAGAATTTATGCAGTAAATGAATAATGGAACACAATCGGATTTTGTGGCACCGGTTTCTTCATATAGTTCACGCATTGCAGCTTGTAATGGTTTCTCGTTTTTTTCAATCTTCCCGCCGGGGCAATCATACTTATTTGTGTCTTTTAAATGGCAAATAATCCACTTGTTATTAAATTGTGCAAACATTGAAACATATTCAATTTTGTATTTTGAAATATCGCTTAGTGAGTAAACATTATGCAGCTCAAACATTTTTCTCCTATGATTTTGTCAATCAAGACAATTGGTTTTAGGGCTCTCCAGCCCTTTTATTAACTACATTTTCTAGAAAAATTGGAAATCTTTAAAATCGAAATTGCTTCCCGGAAGAAAAATAAAAGTTACTTTTTGAAGACCTGTTATTTTTTTTGAGAAGTCAAAATAAAATGATTTGTATTCCGTGCATTTTTCGGCTTCAATAACAAAAATATGCTCTTCCGGATTTTCATTTTGAGAGTTAAATCTAAGTTGGATTGTGTTTGCACTAAAAGGAGCTTTTCCTTGCAACATGATACGATTTGTTCCGCCCGTGCCGAAATCCATGTCGGAAAATTCAATGGAAACATTGTTTCCGATATTTTGGATTGCGTCAGTTGTTTTTTTGAACATATCGCCTGTAATGCAATTTGCGTCCAAGCTGGACAACTTTGCAAACGCTTTAGGTGTTTTAGAAAAAGAAAAACCTTTCATAGAAAGCTTATCATTTGTTTCAAAACAAATTGTATGAATGCCAAATAAACGACGCGAAAGTTTCCATGTATTAGGTTGATAATGGTTGTAAATGCTTTTAGCGTTATAAGTTAGCGAATCAAGGAGTTTTCCGTCTGCCGAATCAGGGGAGCCGTCCCACAAATTAATATGCACTTCGTCAGAAAAAGAAAAAACAGGTATTGTAATTTCGTCTGAGCCGTCTTTTCCAAAATCAACATTTTCAAAACCTATCCAGTTTCGACCTTCCGCAAAAAAAGAACCGCCTTGAAAGCTTAAAACTCTTTTTTGCAAAGAAATGGAAGCTTCACAGCCCGAAATAAAATTAAACGGATTGAGAGTTGTCGTGCCGAATCCGTCCACAGACATTTCATATTCAGAAACTACTTGCGGCAAATTTGAATTATTTTTGCAGGAACATCTAAG
>JAAYQG010000113.1 GCA_012519415.1 Treponema sp.
AGAGATTCAGGGTTAAAACATAAAACACACAAAAGCAGATTGCTCAATGGAGAAAAAACCTGATCTAAAATAATTCTCTCATCAGCTGAAAACGCTGAAAGAACATAACCTGCAACATCATTATGTTCAGGACGCCCAATACCAATGCGAATGCGCCAAAAATCAGCTGTTCCTAAAACAGATTTTGCAGAGCGCAACCCATTGTGCCCGCCAAGACCTCCTGACCACTTCAAGCTTACTGTTCCGGGCAAAAGCTCAAGTTCATCATGGATAATTAAGATTTCTTCCGGTTTTATCTTATAAAAAGAAGCAAGTGCGCCAATACTTTCACCGGAAAGATTCATATAAGTTTCCGGTTTTAAGAAATAAACTTTTTCATTGGAAAAATCTGCATTTTTTATTCGTGCGCAATTTTCAACATCTTGACGTTGCTTAAAACAAGAATTTGAATCTGTAAAGATGTTGTCGTTAGAATTTTCACATACAGTCTTGGCAATTTCTTTAATAACAGTTCTGTCCAAAACAGCATATTGTCCTTTGAACTTTGACTGCCAAATCAGTTTATCAGCAAAAGGCAAAGATTTTTCAAAAATCCAAGCGACATTATGTCGGGTTTTTTCATATTCTCGACCATAATTTCCTAAAAAAACAACTAACGAAATCATAATACACTTTTCTCTTCTATAAAAATATTGAAATATTGAGTCTAAAAATCAGCAATTTAATCTTGAATAAAAGAAAGTCTTTATTTACAAGATAGCTAATGTATGATTAAACTAAATAAGACATTGACAAAGAATATAGTTTTTTTGATTATTATTTTCAATGCTAAAAAACAACTCGCCGCAGAATTTTTAATGTAGCGAATTATATTGTTCTTAAAACAATCATGGCCGGATTTAATTTTCCGGTAATAAATAAAATTGTTGTAAATTTTTAGAACGTAAGGAAGTTTATGAAACCTCAACAAAAAAGAGTGTATGTTATCGGGCACAGAAACCCGGACACAGATTCTGTTGTTTCGGCAGTTGCATTTGCAGATCTTCGCAAAAACATGGGACACCCTGAATATGTAGCAGCACGCGCAGGCAAAATTAATCCGCAAACAGAATATATTTTTAACCGCTTCAAAGTTCCTGTTCCAGAATACGTTCCAGACCTTGTGCCAAAAGTTAGCTACTATATGCCGCCTATAAACGAAACCGTCAACTGCAAAACTTCGCTGTGGAATGCTATTGCAAAAATGGAATCATGCAGCACAAAAGTCTTGCCTGTTGTTGATGATGAAGGACATTATCATTCACTGTTGCATTATAACGCTTTTTCTAAAAACATTTTAGCAACATTAGACCCCGAAAAATCTTCGGCATTTATTACAAGTATTTCTTTAATGCAAGAAACACTGAACGCACAACCGCTCATAACATTCAACGAGCATGAGGTTTTCAAATGCAGTCTTCTTGTGGCAGCTTCTCAATTTGAATCATTCAAACAAATGCTGAATATGCAATCAAGCGAAAATTCAGTTGTAATAACAGGCGATAGAGCAGATATTCAAGAATACTGCATAGAAAAAGGAATTCGCGCCTTGATTATTTCAACAGGCTACATTATGAGCAAAGCATTACGTGAAAAAGCTGAAAAACATAATGTTTCCGTGCTTATAAGTCCATATGATACAGCTTCAACTGCAATGCTTAGCGTTTATGCGACACCAGTTTCTACAATGGCAGACAAAGCAATACAACCGGTAAAAGCAACAGATTTTGTACGTCGCATACGAACAAATTTGTTAAAATCGCCGAGCCGTACACTTCCTGTAATTGCAGATGATTCAAAAGTCATAGGAACAATTTCGGAAAGCGACCTTTTGCAAGAAGCAAATATAGAAATTTCGCTAGTTGACCACAACGAGCAAACGCAAGCAGTTGAAGGCATAGAAAATTATACAATTCTTGAAATTATTGACCATCATAGACTTGGTAATATTTCAACTAGAAATCCTATTACATTTATAAACAAGCCTGTTGGAGCAACATCAACAATAATTACAAATCTTTATAGAGAAAACCGCATTCCAATTTCAAAAGAAATTGCATCTCTTTTGCTTTCCGGCATTCTTGCAGATACACTCTCATTGCATTCTGCAACAACAACAGAAACAGACATAGAAGCCGCCGAGTTTTTATCTAATGTTACAAACCTTGATATAGAAAAACTTGGCATGGATATTGCGCAAGCTGCCGGCCAGATTTACGGAAGAAGTGCGGCTGAAGTAATTCATCAAGATATGAAAGAATATCAAGAAAACGGCTTTACCTTTACAGTTAGCCAAATTGAAATTGATAATCCAGACGAGATTATTGCAAGAAAAGCAGAATTCATTAAAGAACTTGATATTGAACGGCGCGCAACAAAATCACTTTTCTGCTCGTTAATGGTTACAGACATCACGCGCCTAACAAGTGTAATGCTTATTTCTGGAGATTCAGCCTTTCTGCAAGTCATTGGATTTCCTAAGCGCGAAGAATCTGTCTATATGCTAAAAGATATTGTTTCTCGAAAAAAACAACTCATTCCGCTTTTAGGGGAACAAATCGACAAGTTTTCCGACGGTCGATAAAAACTGAAAACATAATATCGGTTTTGAAAAAATTGAGCTGTTTTTAAGAAAATTATTAAACAAAGTTAAAATAACTAAAAAAA
>JAAYQG010000114.1 GCA_012519415.1 Treponema sp.
CATATAAACTCCTGTTTGGAATATAGTTGTTTTTGCTCAAAATCGTACGCACAGTGTCAAGCTCAAAATTTTTAAAAATTGAATTTGACTTTTTTATGAATAGTGTAAAATTGTCATAATCATAATTTGAACTTTAGATTTTATCAAGAGGAATATATGTCAAATGTTACATATTTAGCTAAATTAGGCGAACTAACGCTTAAAGGAAGTAATCTTAAAGAATTTGAAAATCGGCTAGTAAATAATGTTCAACTTTATTTGGAAACTGTTAAAGCTCGTGTTTTTTTGAGAGCCGGAAGACTTTATATAGAAGGACCTGAATCGTCTATTCCGGCAATTGAATATACTTTAAATCACCTTATTGGAATTACCGGCTGGGCAAAAACTATTGTTTGTGAAAAAAACATTGAATCAATTAAAAAGGCAGTTATGCAAACAGCGATTCTGGCAAAAAACGAAGGTGCAAAAACATTTAAAATTGATGTTCGCAGAGCCGAAAAAACTTTTCCGATGAACTCATACGAAATTGCAATAGCAACAGCAGAAGATGTTTTTGAACAAAAAATAATGACTGTAGATGTGCATAAACCAGATGCACTTATTCGTGTTGAAGTTCGCGATCGCTGTTTTGTATATTGCGATCGCAATACAGGCAGACGCGGACTTCCAGTTGGAGTTTCCGGCAAAGGGCTTCTTTTGCTTTCCGGTGGTATAGATTCACCTGTTGCTGGTTATAGAATGATGAGGCGCGGCATGAAAGTAGAATGCGTTTATTTTCATGCTTATCCATACACTTCGGAAGAAGCACAAAAAAAAGTGGAAACTCTTGCCACTATAATTGCAGGTTACGGAGTTGATACTCACATCAATATCATTCCGTTTACTGAAGTGCAAATGCGTATAAAAGAAAAAACTCCGGATAATTTTAACACATTAATACTTAGAATGTGCATGATGAAAGTAGCAACGATGGTTGCTAGACGCATAAAAGCAAAATGTCTTATAACCGGCGAAAGTTTAGGTCAAGTTGCAAGCCAAACTATAGAAAACCTTGAAGTTACAGAATCTATATGCGAAATACCGCTTTTTCGCCCACTTATAGGACTTGATAAAGAAGAAATAATAAACACAGCTCGTGAAATTGGAACATACGAAACATCAATATTGCCTTACGAAGATTGTTGTGTTTTATTTTCTCCGAAACATCCTGTTTTGCGCGCATCTGTGGAAGAAGCAAAAAAAATATTTGATTCTCTTGATATTACAAACCTTTTAGAAGAAGCTTATGAAAAAAGAGAAATAAAACGTTTTGCTGCAAGAGATTATGTAGCTGAAAATTTTTCAGTTCAAAGCAGCCAGCAATAATTTAATTAAAAAATTGCAATTTTTAAAAGCTACATAGAAATTGAATCAAGTTTTTTAGTTACTTAACGTTATTTTCTTGTGCAGTTTTTCTTGTTTTTAATGAACGACTTGCTTTGTACCTGTTTTGAATACCGGAACTCTCTCTCTCTTTTTCGCTTTCTATTTGAAACGATACCATTCTTTTAAAAATATTCATCAAAGGTTCAGCAGAAACATTATTACAAATATTTGCAGTTTTAAGCTCATTAATCAAATAATAACAAGATTCAATTGTTGAAAGACATTCCTCTGCTGGCTGAGTTTTAAATTGATATTGAGATTTGTATTCTGCATTAAATGAAATTTTCTGTAATTTTTGTATATTTTTGCTTAATCTAAGTATTTTTTTTGCAAAAAACCATGTTGCATCTATAACAATAACAAGAAGTGTTTTTTCACCAATAATTTCTTTTAATGATTTTTTTCCGATTTTTGTTTGTACAGACCATGCATTTTCATCAGGATATAATAACAAAGGAACATAATTGGGATTTTCAAGTAATTCATTTAATTTTTTATTCAGAGAAAAATCAATTCCTATAATTATTTCTGACTGTTTTAATGTTAAATGTGCAAGCCGACCAGTGCCGGTGCGTTGCTTAAAAGCCTCTTTTGGATGCATTAAAAATATGAATTTTATGCCAGTTTCAAAAGATTCAATATATTTGCAGTAACATATTTTTATAGGACGAAAACATTTCATACAGCGTGAAAATTCATATTTTATACAAGTATTTTCAATGTGAGTCATTATATCTCCAACTGAAATGAAATGTTCGATTAATCATTTATATCAATTATTTTAGTTGCAAGACCGCTTACATCACTTTTTATATTTATCGATTTTAATTTCGATTTTATTTCCGACTTTAATTTTTCATCAAAACAGACTTGCAAAGCTTTATCAATAACTTTTTCGGCTTTTCTGATAAACCAGCCAGTTTTATTTTGTATTGCAAAATCTACATTGCCTTTTTCTTGACCATGTATATATGTAGAAAAAATTACAGGTTTGCAACATGCCGATACTTGCATAAGCATAGAAGCACCGCCTTTTGTAATCACACAATCTGCTATATTTATAAGAGAATCCATATTATTTACAAAACCATAAAGTTTTATTTGCTTATTTTTATGTTTTTTTCTTATTTTATCTATAATTTTAAAACTAGTAAAATTTCGCCCGCAAACAACAATTAAAACCACATCGTTTGTTTTTTCATCTTTAAGCTGTACAAAAGAACGCACAATTTTTACTACTCCAGAAAGCCCTTCTCCGCCGCCTGCAATTAAAATAACTTTTTGATTTGGTAAAATATCAATATCTTTTTTTATTTTATCAATTTTTTGTGGAGTAATTTCAGAGAATTTATTGTCTATAATAAACGGAAATACATGAATTTTTTCAGATTTTATTTTATGTGAAAATATCATTTCATTTTTCAATTGCTCAGAATGAACAATAAATTGAGCATTGGGCACAAGAAACCATGCTTTATGTGCAGTAAACGGATCAGTTATATCAACAATAAAAGGTATTTGGGGATTAATTTTTTTTATTGCATAATAAGCTGCTGGTGAAACTGCAAAATGGAAACTGACAACTTTTGTAAATTTTTCTTTTTTTAAAAGATGCGCAATATAACGTTTTGTTATAAAAGTACAAAAAAATTTGCAAATATTCAAAAAAAATTGAATATTCATCATATCATAAAAAGCCGAATATGCTGATGGCATTATTGCCGTTGTTGTATGATACCCTTTTTCAAAAAAAAAGCGGGCTACAAACTGAAATCTAGCAAAACCATTTACAAGCACAACTTTTATTTTAGGATTTTTTTCGATTTCATTTTTTAAAATTCTAGCCGGCTCTCTATGCCCGTTCCCTGTGTTTAAGTATAAAAAAAGATATTTTTCATGACCAATATCCATTATCAAATACCATACAAATACTTAAATGAAATCTTGAAATAATGATTTATATCATCATGCAGCGAAGCTTTCCATTGTTTATATGCAAGATCAAGTCCTGCTTGATCAGGTGTATAAACACCGGTTGGGAACATATTATTTTGAACTCCATTATTTCTTATGAATTCAAATGTATAACCAACATTAAATGTCATTTTGCCATATTTTTGCATCGGTAACGAATATGATGCATCTAATGCCGCCTGCCATGTATACATTACTGTCGGTGATTGCATAAACATAAAATGATTCCATGCATAATGATATGCACCAACGCTGTAAGGATGATTTAATACACTTCCATCGGTTTTTAGCGATGACGGCGGTGTTGGCAATGCAAGATATTTTATACATTCATCAGGAGCTTTTGAAAGAAGCAATTCATTTATATTTGAATGACGAATCATATTAGCACCAAACGAAAGAGCAAGATTTGTAGTAGGATTTGCTTTAATTTTGAATGCAATTCTATCGGAATTAGGCGGAAGGTTTGACCCCATAGATTTTCCATTATTAGTATAATTCTGATAATTTACGCCTGTAGAACCTACAGAATTTCCATTTTCAGCAAATTGTTCATGCGCATACATATACGGAGTTATCATTGTGTAATTTAACGAAAGTTCGGTAAAAGGAGAATCAACAGGACTATAAACAAAACCTGTCATTGCTCCAAAACGGAATTTTGTATCCCACCTAAGCTTTACAAGATCGCTCATAGCAAGATCATCAACAAAAACATCTGTCAACCATGCAAAGCCGGGTCTCGGTTTTACCTTAAAAGCAATTCCCATTTGAACATTATCATTAAACGAGCCGATTCCTTGTGCAACCATATAAGGAACAAAAGGCAACATATATATAGGGTCAAATCTATTTCCGTAAACTACATTTTCATAATAAGATACTGTAAGCCAGTTTTTTGGGGAAAAATCGAATGAGTGCATCATCATAAATTTATTTGGCGATAGCCTTCCACCTAAATCATCTGTCGCACCTAAAATAAACATAGCTTGAGTATAATTCCAGTTATTATGTCTTATAACAAACGATGCGTTTCCTGTATGGAAAGCTTGTGGATTTAGAGCAACGCTATCTTCGTAAAAAGGTCCAAACGAATTTCTACTTATTCCTCCTTGGAAATAAAGATTTTCATTTCCAATACCTGCTGTAACATTCATATCCAAAAATGCTTTTGCAATTTTTAAATTTGTCGGGTCATTTACAGAATCATATTTTTTATTTTCAAATTGCGGCAACGGATTTTTATCAAGCCCTGTTGTAATAAGAATATTCATTTTTCCGCCAACAGAAAGATAATCTGTAGCTTTTATATCACCGGCAGCTTGTAAATAAATATCAAGCTCGTTTTCTTTACTTTTATTACCGTTGTTGCCTGTTGCATCTACTTTATTTTTTCCACGCTTGTAATAATCAGTAACTTCAAAACCTATATCTACAGATTTACCATAAATTCGCTCATAATGAGCACGAGCTTTTGCAGCCTGATCTTCATATTTAGATTGCATTACAGTATTTAAAAAAGACGTAATAAGAGTAAGCGGATATGGACGTAAAGGCGGAACATTATGAATAATTCCAAGATTTTCCCAGTTTGAAATATCTGTATATATAGGATCCGCCGGGTCAACACTCACTTGTGAAAAAACAGAGATAGAAGCACATAAAAAAGTCAACAAAATAATTAGTTTTTTTAATTTCATCAAAAACTCCGCTCGAAGAGTATAGCATAAAAAATAATGAAAGTACACGCGTTTCGCAGAAGTTTAATCTAAAATTTTAGGATTATGTTAGCGAAACGCCAAGTTTGCGTTTTGCGTTTGGGCTTGTGCTACGAATTTGGATTTAAGCTGGCAAAACGCCAAGTTTGTGCGGAGCACAAACTTGAAAGCCGGGTGTGTTGCGGGGGAGCTATCTAAAATCAGAGTCTTTGTTGGCCAAACACCGATTGGGCGTTTGGTGGGGTTTAATCTAAAATTTAGGGGTTTAATCTGGCGAAACGCTGAAGTTTGCAGTTTAATCAGACGTCCTGTCTTATTTAACTGCCGAGTTTTGGTTCCCCAAAACTCGTTGCTTGTTACACTGCGTCCGTGCAGTGCGGTTTTGTACAGATGCTGTGAGCATAATTTTGCGGAGAGCAAACTTGATA
>JAAYQG010000115.1 GCA_012519415.1 Treponema sp.
CCCTGATTTTTAGATTAATCCCAAACGAACGCCCAGCCCTCAAGTTTTTGCCCGCAAAAACTTGGCGTTTTGCTAACATAACCCTGATTTTTAGATTAATCCCAAACGCAAAACGCAAACGCAAAACGCACATATTGCAAAACTTTATTTGAAGGATTACAATAAGCTATGGGTAACAATTTTTCACTTGACGAAGTAATACGAAAAGTTCCGAATTTTCCAAAGCAAGGTATTCTCTTTTATGATATTACTGGCATTTTGGTAAATCCTAAAGCTTTTAAGTACTGCATAGACATGATGGTAAAGCTTTATAAAGGAACTAATATTGATTCGCTTGCAGCTATTGAATCTCGTGGTTTTGTTTTTGCAGCTCCACTTGCAGAAAGGCTCGGTCTTCCGCTCGTTCTTATAAGAAAAAAAGGGAAACTTCCCGGAGACACTTATTCTTGCAAATATGCACTTGAATACGGTTTTGCAGAAATAGAAGTACATAAAGCAGATGTAAAATCGGGGCAGAGAATCTTGGTTATAGACGATTTAATTGCAACAGGCGGCACATTACAAGCAGCACAAAATGTACTTGAACAAGGCGGAGCAACAGTTACAGGTTTTTTTGGAATTGTGGGACTTCCTTTTTTGAATTATCACAAAGTACTCGATTCTATTCCTGTTAAAACTTTAATTGATTATAACACAGAATAATTCGTTCGTTTGTACTTGTAAAACACTCCTACGATAAAAACAGCAGGAATATTCCGCAAACATGAAGAAGCCAAACGCTGCACTGTTTTACTATTTAAGCCGATAATCTTTGTTGTGATATTTCAGATTATTTTTAAAATGTGAAATTTTTATAAACATCTTAAAATTTGATGTTTTTAATAAAATTAATAAGGAATATAAACAATGAAAAAAACCTTAATTTATATTTTATTAGCAGTTTTTTCGTTTAATGTTTTTGCAGAAATTGAAAATTTTTCATCTAATTACGAACCGGTTACATCGCCGGAAGAATTTGATGTAACGTATTTTTTGCATGATTCTATGAAAATATCAAAACTTCGACGCGCAGGCGGTGTGCCAGTTACACAAGCTTTTACTGTTGATAACGGACTTTACGAAGAGCGTTTCACTTTGTTCAAAGACACCGGCTCAAGTGAAAAAAATCGAAAAATGGAATATACAAAAATTGCACTAGAATATGCAATAAAAGCTGCGGGACAAAATATTTCAGTATCGGATTTTGTGCCATTCAACAACAAAGATGTCGATGAAGAATTCGGTGCTGATTTTGGACACACCTGTTTTGTAATAAACCCTTCTTCTTCTTATGCCAAAGGCTATAAATATATGCTTATCGAATTTTTCTGCAAAGAAAGTCAAGGTATTGTAATGCGCACAATTTTAACGGATGACGAAACAATCTTTACTGAACCTGCAGAAAATTTTATCTACGTTTATTATTCATTTAAATTTAACGCCACCAAGCCGCGCCTTTCAAATAGTTCCAATAACGATGAAGATACTCTTTTCTGGTAATTCAAAAAAAATAACCACAATATGCTTTTTCTTAGCTTACTTGTCAACAATATGCTTTGCTGAAATTATCAGCTTTGGTACACATTTTAGAAATCTTCAAAACGGCTTTGAAACAATGGATGTTACGTTTTCTGTACCGGACGGCTTTGACCTCATAGCAGTTCCTCAAAAAGGAACGGAACTCAACATAAAATTTGCCATACGTCCAAAACCGAAACCTTCTTCAATAACCAGTACAAAACCATTAAAAAGCCGAGCTTCTTTATCGGACGAACATACAGAAGTTAGACATTGCATTTTTTTAGACACAGGAACAACAGAACAAAGTTTTAATCGTGAATTTATTATTTTTATGCTGAACTGCACAAGCCTTATTGCCGGAAGAGAAATAATTCTTGCAGATTTTGCTCCTGTTGCAAAAACCGAAGTAAATAAAATATGCAAAGCAGACATAGGTTATATATGTTATGTTACAAACCCACATTCAAGATTTACAAACGGCTACAGTCAAATGATGATAGAATTTTATGGAAAACAAGGCGTAGGAATTGTTTTAAGAGCAACAGTTTCAAACACAACAAAAGCATTAACAAGCAAAACAGGCGCGTTTACAAAAGCAAAAACAAGTTTTTCATTTTAACTTTAGACATTGATATAACTTAATTTTTGAGTAAAATAAAAAACAACCGAATATGAATAAAAAAATCGAACTTCTTTCTCCAGCTGGAGATTCAACCGCATTTAAAGCAGCAGTTTTAGCAGGTGCAGACGCAATTTATTTTGGGCTTAATAAATTCAGTGCCCGTACACGAGCAACAAATATTACCATAGAGCAGCTTGAAACATTAGCACCAATTGCAAAAACTCGTGGAATAAAACTTTATCTTGCATTAAACACACTGTTACGAGATTCCGAAATAAATGACGCAATTATATTAACAGCGCAAGCTCTTGAGAGAAACGTTGATGCAATAATTGTACAAGACATTGGATTAATGGCAACTATCCGAAAAACTTTTCCGCAGGCAGAACTTCACGCTTCAACGCAAATGACAACACACAATTTGGCTCAGCTTGAAATTCTCGCAAAACTTGGAATTTCTCAAGTTAATCTTGCACGAGAACTTTCTATTGAACAAATTGCTTTTTTTTCAGAAAAATTAAAAACATATAATATTATCCCTGAAGTATTTGTGCACGGTGCATACTGCATTTCTTATTCCGGACAATGTTATTTAAGCACTGTTCTTTATGGGAAGGAAGGAAATCGCGGCTCTTGTGTTCAGCCTTGCAGAAGACAATTTTGCACACAAGACGGCAATTATATATCACCTTTTTCTCTAAAAGATAATTGCGCTTTTAAATACGCAGAAGAACTATGCAAATGCGCACCAATCAGTCTAAAAATCGAAGGACGAATAAAAAATGCAGAATATGTCTGGACTGTAACAAAAAACTGGCGAGAACAAATTGATTTAATTAACAACTTAGACAAAGACTCGCATTGTCTGAATATCGAACATTCTGCACAAACAGCAAACAACACAAAAAATTTAAAAAAATCTAATTTATTGGATAAAGTTTTTAATCGCGGTTTTGCAACAGATTATCTTGACGGCTGCCCTACTCAAGATTTTTTTAACAACGGACAAAAAGATGCAACAATCAAAAATGCAGGAATTGTTTCTATGTATTCTGCTAATAAAAAAATACTCGAAATTAAAGACGGAGAGGTTAAAAAAAATGATTGTCTTTTAATTAAAACAATAAACGATAAATTTATTTGCAATGCGGAAGTATTGAGTTCTTTAATACTGAAAAACTCAAACATTACAAAAGCACAAATAAGAATAACAGGAAAACTCAATGGAAAAATTGAAAAAGGACAAATTGTTTATAAATCAACTCCAATTTTTGAATCTCAAAATCTTTTGCAAATGCTTGAAAACATAAAACCTGTAGATATTCCATTATCTATTAAAATTTCAGGCAAAGAAAAGCAGCCGCTCGAATGTATATTTTTAGCAAAAAACATTTCAATTAAAGCATCAAC
>JAAYQG010000116.1 GCA_012519415.1 Treponema sp.
AAAAAACTGGCGACGATTGAAGGGTTTTGAAAAACTTGAACTCGTCGTCAAAGATATAAAATTTGAAAATGGTGTGTTGAAAGAAGTCGCATAAAACTGATGATTCAAACTTCTTTTTCATCCACAACATTTGACAATAACTCGGGCGGAGGAAAAATGACAATAAATAGTAAAATAACACTAAGTTTCATCTTGTTTCTCAATCTGTTTTTTCTGGTTATTGGAATAAATGCTATCAGTTATCTGAGTATGTTTCTTGCAAACAAAATATTTCCATTAGTTTGTTTTCTCGATAAAGACAATGCTTTTTTGTTAATTACAATACATCATTTTGTACAAGCCCTGATTGGATTATTGATTATAGGATTAATTTTGTTGATTACTGATCATTCCATTGCAGATTTTGGATTTCAATTAAAAGGCTTTAAATCATCTTTGCGACCAATGGGTCTGTTTGGCATAGCGTTTTGTACTGTTCAATTAATTGGGGCTTTTCTATATGTATATGGTTTTAATTATCCGCTCCAGTTTTCGTATGTATTGACGCCATATAATTTTATCGGGCAGTTTCTATTTCAAATATTAGTAAGCGGAACAAGTGAAGAAATATTATTCCGCTCATTAGTGCTTTTTATTATTGCGGCAACTACAAAAAGATATGCTGAAAACACAAAGACGATTTATATCAGTACAATAGTTATTTCTTCAATTGCTGTCACCTATCACAAAGAATGAGAAAAAAATACATTAAGATTGATAAAATCAAAAATCATATAAATCATTAACAATTAACAACTTACACAGAAAAACAAGTAAAAAAGATGTTTTAGAGAAGCCTTAAAAAATCAATAAAATATGCAAAAAAGCCCCTTTTTTAGCCGTTTTGTTACCACTTTTAAGAATTCCTTTTTTTATGCTTTTAAAGCACTAAAAAAGCCACATCCCTCTTCTTTTTCAAGCAAACAAACATAGATTCCCGCCCCGGAATAAAGACTACATTTGTTAAAAAAATAGCTTAAATAAAAACCAAAGCATAAAAAACAAATCAAAAAAAATGCCAAAATTCAAGCTTTTTGAACACAGCACCCCTATATTTAAAAGTATGAATATTGTTGTCTATAGAACCAGAAAATCTTTTGACTATAAAGTAGACCCGTTCGCCCCAAGCAGTTTTGAAAACAACTGGAAAAACAACCGACAAGATTGGCTCGTTATTAAAGACGATAAAGCTGAAATTTTTAGGTGCAGATGTCAAAGTGTCGCAAATTATTGCTTTGGAAAAGGAGCGACAGCAGACACAGTATCATACGGCGACACGATCTATCCGGGGCGATTTTTTCTCAAATGCTTTGTCGATCCACGTGATTTTTTTGGCGAAATCCACGCAATCACAAAAACGACAGATTATGACGGACAGCTGATAGACCGACACGCCATGCAGACGACAAAAGATGGCTATCAAAACGGACGCTGGCTTTTACACAGTATGTATTCTAAAAAGCTTGGGGATGACACAACTTACGCATGGAGCAGCGGTTGCATTATAACAAGCAGTGCAGACCTTAAAGCTTTTAATACCGTTTTACACGCCTATAAAATTCAGCCAGGAGAAACGATAGAAGGTGAAATAATAGAAGATTTTTAAGGAGTTTTAATATGGAACTAAAAGGAAAACAATTGTCTTTGGGCGCGAAACTTGCATCAGTTTTTTTTGTTTTACTCTGCTTTGTCGTAATGCTGATAATAAAAACACCAATCCCGATGAATGATGTAATCAAAGTAGGTACATTTATCGCACTTGTTTTTAGTCCTGTGGACATCTCACTGTGGCTCGAAAAGCTACCATCATCACCAAGACCGCCACTTTTCCCGCCGTCGAAGATAAGAGAGGAAAACGATGAAACCCGCACTGAAACAAAAAATTAAGAATTTTTTTTCTGCACTTGCGGCACTTTTTGGAGCGATACTCTTGCTCACCCTAAAAAGCAAACAACAACAGAAAGAAGCCGCCGAAAAAGACGCACTTTCCGCCGCAGAAAATGCCGCACAAAAAGCAAAAGAAAAAAAGGAGATAGAACTTGAAAAGACTGACAGCATTACTCTGCTTGATAAATCTGTTAATAGCGAGCGTAACAGCACAAAACTTACCACCCTCGAAGAAGACTATAAAAGCAGAGTACGGACTAGACTCAGAGAAAAGTTACAGTAGCGATGAGGTTGCCATACTGCTCCAAATTACGGAAGAAGAAGCAAAGCTATCTATAAAAAAAGCATACGCAGAAGGATATAAAGCAGGGCTTTTAGAAGCTGTGCCTGAAAGTGTGCGACTTGAGACACTTAACAAGCAACTTAAAGCAGACTTACTGCATTATCAGACACAGATTGAAAAGCAAAACGAACTAAACCGCATACTAGTGCCACTATATATTACACTTGGAGCGGTAGGCGGCTTTGCAGTGAGGGGGATTACATGGAAGTATTAGGCGTATCAAGCGGGATTGCAGGACTTATCTCCGCACTTGGGATAATCCCAACACTCATTATTATCTCGATTGCAGGCTTTTTTTTCTTCAGGGAAATAAAAAAAGCATTAACAATAGTTGAAGAGTCAGTAAAAGCTCGAACAACTTCGCTCGCCAATCAACTATCAGTATTAAAAGAAGAATCGGACGCAAACGATGAAAAAATCATGGCTATTTTAAAAGAACATGAAAAAGAAATTCGCGCCATTGAAACGACATTTTTAACACGCGAACAACACTATAGGGATTTTGAAAACTGGAAAAGTGAAATGCAGGAACTCCGTGCTGAAGTGCGCAATTTACCGATTACAATTTTAAATATGATTAAGGAGAACAGCAGATGAAAGGCTGTGTTTTAAGAGGAAAACTCTTATCACTTTTAAAAAACATATACCCAGACGGTATAGAACAAACGTCCGTTGTTGGAATTTATTATCAGCTTACTAAAGTTGATGATATTTTAACCGCACTTGAGTATCTAACAGATAAAAAATACATAATCAAAAAAGAAAATCCTCATCCTTTTAAAAACAATACGATTGTTACCTATTACAAAATTTCCCCGACAGGAATTGATTTGTGCGAAGGAAACATTGAAAAAGACCCCGGCATTGTCTTACAGATTGAGGGGTAGACCATGGGCAGAAAGAGCAAAGCTGTCGAAAACGGCTTAGTCGAGCTTATCATAGACAAGTCTAACGGGGGAAAAAATACCATTGTCTATGTAACAGAAGAAGTCAACCGGTGGCTTGCAGAGAACGGCCTTCATGTGCGCTTTAGCCGCGAATCAATCCGGCGCGTAATCAAAAGCCATGAAGAACAAATTGAAGACACACGGCGCAGTATGGAAGCGGCAAAAGCTATGGCGCAGATTATGCGCGATCAGCCCGGCACAGAAATTGCGGAAGCGTCCCTTATGACAATGGCAGGATTAATAAATAAGGAACTACGCTCAATTGACAGTTTGACTTTTGAAAATCCTGTTGAAATTTGCACATCTCTTGCACGAGTATCAGAAGCACAGCTGAAACTATCTAACTCAAGAATGGCAGCAGTTTCTGCACTCGAAAAGGCAAAACAGAACCTTAAAGAAGAACTCAAAAAAGCAGTCCAAACTGACGCAGAACTGCTTGAAAGACTTATTGCAATTGTTGATAAAGCAGAGGTGCCTCGCACATGACCCAAAAGCAAACAGAAGCAGGCAGCACTCTTTTAGCTGAAATTATTGGCAAAGATACAACTACAATAGAAAAAAAACAACGTGTAAAAAAAGCAGAAGAAGACTTCGGTTTTTTCTGCCGGACATATCTATCAGATTATTTTTATACTGATGCGGCAGAATATCAGAAACTTCTTTATGAAGTGGCAGACACACAAAGCCTTACAGTTACGACCGCAGAAAAACTTAAGACATTTGTTAATGAAAAATATCATAAATTACTGAAACCCACTGAAAAACTCGCAGGGGCAATGTTTATAGAACCACGAGAACATGGTAAAACTGTCCGCTGGAGCTTTGCTTATGTACTCTGGCGAATCCTCACGAACCGCTCAAGATACGTGCTACTAATTGGAGCGAGTGGTGATTCTTCAAGGGAAAATCTGTCAAACATAAAAACGGAACTGGAAGAAAACGAACTACTTATATCAGATTTTGGCGATATGAAAGGCGATGTCTGGCGAGAGGACAGAATAGAGCTTTTATCCAAATCTTGTATACAAGCAAAAGGCGCAGGCTCATCTATGAGGGGAACACGCTTTCGCCAACACCGCCCTGATTTAATAGTGCTTGATGACGTAATGAAAGATGAAGCAATCGAATCTTTTACACAGCGCAATAAAATCTATCGCTGGCTTAAAAGAGTCGTTTTTAACTTAGGTAAAAATTCCTTTTTAATATGGGTAAACACCATTTTCCATAACGATGACCCTATAAGCCGGCTATGCCGAGAACTCGAACATAACGATCTTGACCGCTGGATTGCGGTACGCCTTTCGTGTTTTCGCCCAGATGGAACACCAATCTGGAGCGACTATTGGACGGCAGAAGACCTTGCAGAAAAGAAAAAGACGCTCGGCTTTGCCGCTTTCTCAACGGAGTATATGAACGAACCGCTCTCTGACGAAGAGCGCATAATTCACCCCGAATGGATAGAAGCTCACCGCTACGATACACTTCCGCCGCAAAGCGAATTGCGCTATTTTTGTGGCGTTGACCCCGCAACCGGCAAGCACGACCGGACCGCAATATGTCCTGTAGCGTTGCACAAAAACTCCGGCACAATTTACGTTCTTCCGCCGTTTGCAAAAACCTGTTCCGAGACAGAAACTGTAAAACAGCTCATTTTTAGCCAAAGACGTTATAAATTCACACTTATCGGTTGGGAAGACGTTGTTTTTTCCGGAATTTATGCAAACTACGTGCAAAAACTTGCAGCAGAAGAAGGATGTTATCTTCCAATTAAAAAACTCACCGTTGGCACAAGGTCAAAAGAAACACGCGTAAGATCAATTTCAATGCTGATAGAAAACGGCATTATTCGCTTTCCGTGTAAAGGGGCAGAAAACATAATAACAGAGCTAACTGAATTCCCTATGGGTGCATTTGATGACTTGTGTGATGCACTCGTCCATGCAGTAAATACCTGTACAGTCGATACAACAAATTTTGCAGTAGCGACAAACAAACTTAAATCAACAGTACATAAAGCCTCATCAATAATAAACAAATGCAGGAGAAGCTTATGAAAAAGACAAAAGCAAATGTAACAGAAATGACATCAACTCTAATAACAGATAACAGATTAGGCAATTTTTTGCATTATATGCCCAATCCGGATGAGATTGCCGCCGGAACAAAAGAAAGCTACGAAACCTATAGGCAGATGAAACAAGACCCGCGCATAAAATCACTTTTATCAAAAATTAAAACGATCGCACTTGCTTTTCCAACGACTTTTAAGCAACCCGAAGGTTGCCCTGATGATGTATATGATTTTATAAAATCAATTCCACTGTTTGATAATATGTATAAAAAAAACAAACGAGCCCTTTCATCGCTCGACTATGGATTTTCGGTAACAGAAGTTATATGGGAAGATCCGGCGGGAAACAATGGAAAATGGATACCGAAAAATCTCATAACAAGAAAACCGGAACGTTTCAGCTTTGACCCAGACTGGAACTTGTACAATATGAGCGGCATAATGAGAGTGCCACTTAATCAAAATTACAAGTGGCTTATATTTCAGCATGACCCCGATGACGAAAATCCTTACGGGAACAGCGTTTTAAGGTGCGTTTACTGGGCATGGATGTTTAAGCGAGCAGGCTTTGAATTTTGGCTACAAGCAACGGAGAAATTTAGCGTAAAATCAATAATTGCACTTTTTAAAAGCGAAGGAGACGAAGAAAAGTTGCAGAAGCGAGCGACATCTATCGCCGAAATGCTTTTAGGAATAGAGTCAGGTTCAGCTTCTGCCGTTGGAAATATAGAAACTATCCATGAGCTTTCAATGGCAGGGTCGCTAAACGATTTTAGAACTCTTATAGATGCCTGCGATGTTCAGATTTCCTACGGTCTTACAGGGCAGTCAATTGCTACAAGTAAAACAGACGGCGGAAGTTTAGCATTAGGCGAAGTACAAGCAGAAATGCTTTATGAAGACTGTAAAGGTATTGCTCTTGAGATACAGGGAGTTATTCAAAAACTTGTTAATTGGATTGTTGAACTTAACTTTAATGAAGATATTGTACCGCCAAACTTTGTTTTTGATATAGATCGCAAAGCCTCTTTTGAGCAGATTATGAAAGCTATTGAAGTAGGAATTCCCGTGTCAAAAAAATCTCTTTATGATGAATATCACCTGCCTCGTCCAGCAAATGAAGATGATTCTTTTGTAATGGAAAACCCCATGCAGATAATGGCAAGCGATATGTCTGTCGCTAAGCATTCAGACGGAAATAATACCGTAAAAAAAAACTTTCAATTCTTTTAGCGGACAACGAAGCTTTAAAGCGCAACAAGGCAAACTTTGAAAAGGAAAAACGCAACATAGCCGAGCTTGAAAACCTCTGTGAGCTTGCTGAAAAACAGATTAAAACGCATATAAAAAAGACAGTTGAAATATATTTAAACAGCGTTAAAACGGCAGACAAAGCTCTCCTTGAAAAGAGATTTAACATAGAAGAAGATGATGAATTTGTAGATTTTACCGGAAAAATCGAAAAGAGCATTGCGTCAAGTTACCTTTTAGGGCTTTATCATGCCGATGAGGAAAATCCCCATAACATAAAAGCCGCCGATACAGAAATTCCACCCATACCGTTTAGCGAAGCAGTTGACTTTCTT
>JAAYQG010000117.1 GCA_012519415.1 Treponema sp.
AAAAAAAGGCGATACACACGCAGCAAAATTTGCCCCCAAAACTGAAAAAAGCAAAACAAAACACAAAAGCATACAAAGCCTTGATTTAGGCAAAAAACGCCTTACAAGAAAACAAGCAGCGCATATGAACTTTATCGAGCAGGGAAAATATCATAGATAATTACGTACATAGCCTTACATTCAAGTTCTGTAAAAACTTATGTAATTGACATACTTCATAACAATAAAGTATTTTATATTGTAAAGTCTGATTATTCCCAAACCAAGACTAATACTATAATTTTAAAGAGGAAATTTTTATGAAAAAATTATCAAGATGTCTTTTAACTTGCATATTTTTTATGCTTGCCATTTCAAATATCATTGCGAAAGACAAAACACAAGTTTCAGAAAATTCACTTTCTGAATGTATTTCAATAAAAGAAGGAAATAAAAATTTTAATATTTCCGAAAATGCAAGCATTATATTAGATAGTTATAATTTTGATATTTGCATAGATAATATTTCTATAAAACAAGCCGTTTTTCTTTTTGCATATCACAATACTGATTATATGAATAAATATTCCTTTCCAATTGATGCTGATAAAACTGAAATATTTTGTACCGGTTCAGGTATGGCGGAATTTGATTTGGATCATGAGAAAGGTTATTCTCTTGGAATAAATAAACCGTTTTCTTTTCACTATCTTTTCGAAAGAAGAAGAATAAATAAAGAAAATTCTTGTATCATTCCTGTTAGAAAATTGATAGACCCGGCTGGAAAATTCACAGACAAGCTTTGTCTGTCAATTTTTGTAGATTATAATGGAAATCGCATTATAGAAGAAAACGAATATGCTGCTATTGAAATTTCATTTTCTCCCCTTGTTTCTTTTGATGTAAATGATTTTTCAGAAGAAAATCGCGGTTATAATTATGCAGATGGAAAAACAGTAAAAAGAAATAACTATAATAATAAAAACTATCAAGTTTATAAAATAACAAGCGAAAAAGGTTTTGAAAAATTTATAAGATTAACAAAGAAAAATTTTTTGGGAAAAACTCCAAGGGATTATTTTCTTCACTATTTTGATCAGAAAAACTTAGAAGATAGAGATATTTATCTGTTGATGGCACCGAATAATTTATCTTTTAAAGAAAATCCGTTTAGAATAATAGGTAGAAAAACTGTGTTTTTTGAAGTTATAAAGGCTCCCGAGAATAAAGATCCTGTTTCAATAATTACACTGGAAAAAGAAAAGAACGACGAAGATTTTCAGATTTCATTTTTAATTGATGGAGAAATAATCCCCGCACAAATAAAATCATTTTAATTTCCAGATTAGTCGTCTTTATAAAAGCAAAAGCTGATTATTTCAAAATCAATTGGAATAATCAGCTTTTTTTTTATTGGTAAAGAAAGAATAATTTCTATTGCTTTTCGTCCAAGTATCTCACCTCTTAATTATAAGGGACAAAATCGCTTACGAATTACTTAGTTGCACTGTAAAAACGGCGAACACTTGACTAATTGTAATATATATATTACAATTAACTATGATAGAAATTCAAAAGACCGACATATTTGAAAAATGGTTTAGAAAAATAAAAGACGGGAAAACACGGCATCTTATAAACATATACATATCTCGTCTTTCTCAAGGAAACTTCGGAGATTCTAAACCAATCGGCAAGGGGCTTTCAGAATTACGGATAAACTACGGAAAAGGATTCCGGCTTTATTATAAAAATAAAAATAATATAATTATCATTTTGCTCTGTGGCGGTGATAAGTCAACACAAAAAGAAGATATTTTAATAGATCACAAAATAGCACAGGAGGAAAATCTATGATATCAAAATGGGATATGGCAGACTATATTGAAACAGCTGAAGACGTAATAACCTGCTTGTCTATAGCAATGGAAGAGGGAGAACCTTCTGATGTAGTCAATGTAATCGGAGCAATCGCCCGATCAAAAGGAATGACAGAACTTGCAAAACAAGCCGGTGTGAGTCGTGAAGCCCTTTATACCTCATTGTCAGAAAAAGGAAACCCTTCATTCGCAACTGTTTTTAACGTCCTTCGTGCAATGGGCATAACTCTCCAAGCACGACAAACCGAAACAGCATAAGTTATTGACTTTCCACAATTTCAAAAAATTCAAAATTACCCGGAATCATACGAATATTAAAAACTGTTATAGACGATTCAGTTTCGCTAAGATTATTGCCTATGTAATGCTTTATGCTTTTTGTATAAAGCGGAGTAAGTGAATTAGATTTCCAAGGATTCGGTGTGTCGCTGTCGGAAATACGAATTAGTTCTTTTATCTTACCTCGAATATATATATT
>JAAYQG010000017.1 GCA_012519415.1 Treponema sp.
GTCGGCAAAAATTTTGAATAAGACTTTTAGAAGTCAAGTGTGTTTAACAATGATTTTAATGCGGAAATTTCTTCCTTTGTCATTGTTATGCCTTTTCCCATTTTTTGATGATCAGGCGACCAACTTCTTATATCGTATTTTGGCGGTCTGTCGCCCCAAGAAACTGAATTGAGTTCAGTTTTCCAACCTGCTTTAGATTCGGAAAGAACACCAAATGATTCAATTATTTTAAATGAAAAATCGTCAGCCATTTTTTTCCGCCTTTGTTTGTTTTCTTTTGTTATGCGAAACTGCGATTCATTATATCATGAACAGCTTCGTTGTGGGGATAGAAAATATGCTTTTCGTGTTGGGTTTAATTTATGGCGAAATATGTTTTTTAGAAAACTATATCTTTTGAAAATTTTTGGATATATAAAAACAATGCGGCACTCATTAATGCGTGAGAATATTGGTTTTTCCCCATCTTTTCAAAAACTTCTTTTATAGGTACTATCGAACAGTTTATAAATTCATCTGAATCAAGATGTTGCGAGCCGATGTTTGTTAAATTTTCTGCTACAAAAAAATGTACGTGATTGCGCATAATTGCAGGATTTGGGTTTATCGTTCCAAGATGAGTAAGTTTTTGTGCAGTATATCCAGTTTCTTCGCGCAATTCTCGAAGTGCTCCTTTTTCAGGATTTTCTTTATCATTTAGAACTCCGCCGGGAAACTCTATGCTCAACTCTTTGGCTCCGTGCCGCCATTGTTGAACGAGTACAAAATGTTTTTGTCCGTCTTTTTCTATAACGGGAACTGTAATCACCCAGTCTTTAGTTTCAAGGATTATATAATCGCCGCTTTTGTTTTGAGACGAAATACTATGTATTTGTGTAACATTTAGAATTGGTGTTTTTAATAGGTTTTTTTGATTTGTTTCTTGCCAAATGAGTTGTTCATCTTGATTGGCCATTGTTTTTCCTTTTGACAGATTTTTTGATTGGTTTTATTCTATATCTGGCTGGAATAGATGTAAAGCATTTTATCTTTTCTGTTATTTTGTAAAATTAGCTTGGAAAAGTGAAAAACTGGCAAGCTAATGAATTTATTCTATAAGAGGGGTTTTTATGGCTGTAATTACAATTTCTAGACAAGTTGCTGCTTTAGGTGATGAAGTAGGCATCGCTCTTGCTGAAAAGCTTGGTTATAAATTTATAGGAAGAAAGGTTATTGAGCAAAAACTTTTGGATTTAGGATTTTCTGCTGAAAAGTTGAATAAGTATGACGAACGGAAGCCCGGCTTTTTTGCAGCACTTACCAAAAATAGAGATGAATATTTGCATTATTTGCAAACAGCTATTTTTGAGGCTGCAAGTGAGGGCAATTGCGTTTTAATTGGTCGCGGTTCGTTTATTATTCTTGAAGATGTTCCGAATATAATTTCTATCAGGCTTGTAGCTTCTAACAAGGTTCGACTAGAGCGATTGATGAAGGAATTTTCTTGGACTGAAAAACAAGCTCAGCAGCGCATTGATGAAAGTGATTCAAACAGACTTGGCTTTCATAAAAGCTTTTTTAATCTTGAGAATGACGATCCGGTAAACTATCATGTTACATTAAATACTGGTCTTATTGATATTGAAACAGCGGTAGAATGTATTGCTGATGTGCTTCAAAAAACAATTACTCCGCAAAAAGAACAGCAGGGTGCAAAAAAAATCGCCGAACTTTTAGCTGCTCAGCGTGTTGTCAGTATACTGCTTTTTGAATATAAGTTGCCTGTAAATTTTTTGCATGCGGTTATAGACGGTGATGTTTTATCGTTACACGGAGTTGCCGATTCTGCAGCTATTGCGGAGCAGGCTGTTTCTGCTGCGGCTAAGATTCTTCCTGAAAAGAAAGTAAAGTCTTGTATAAGCATTGTTCAAGATTTCAAACCTTATTCTTAAAATTTATATGCTTTTATATGCAATTGTGCAAAGTGTTCAATGACAATATCATATAGTTAAAGTGGAAAAAGTTGAATCTGTTTGCGGCGCCGTTTGAGAACAATGTCCTCGCTGTATCTTGCAACAAGTGCGGGTTTGGAGCAAATTTGTTTTAAATCTGCGGCGAGGATGTTTCGCGGCAGGTGTGAAAAAATATGTAGTTCATTTTTCATTCTATTGCTTGATATAATTGTGCGCAAGCAATATATTAATTATATGACATTAGCTAATAAATTTACCTTTTCTCGAGTGCTGCTTGCACCGTTGTTTTTTGTTGTATATTTTTCACCGGCATGGTTTGGGCTTTCGCCTGTTGTTTCTGTTTTTATTATGTTACCGCTGTTTGCATTTATGGAATTTACTGATTTTCTCGATGGATATTTTGCCCGAAAAATGAAAGAAGTCAGTGATTTTGGTAAGATATTTGATCCTTTTGGCGATGTTTTGCTTCATATGACAATCTTTTTTTGTTTAGCACTTTCCGGCTATATGCCGCCGTTTATTTTAATTTTAATTTTTTATCGTGAATTTTCTATGCTTTTTTTGCGTCTTGTAGCTATAAAAGAAGGCGTTGCTGTTGGTGCTAGAAAAGGCGGAAAAGCTAAGACCGTTCTTTATGTTGTGGTTTGTTTTTTATCTTTGCTTGTGGAATCTTGCGTTCGTTGTGGGATATGTTTTTCTGAATCAATTTCTGTAATATTGGAGATTGTTTTAATTTCGCTTTATGTTATTGCCCTTGCGGCTTGTTATGTTTCTTTTGTTGATTATTTAATTCATTTTAAGAATGTCTTAAAAAAACATTTTTGAACTTTAAGGGAATAGTTTAATTAGTAAATTTCCCGTCTGAAAAGTGTCTGAAAAGTGCTGGGAAAATTTAAAAAAAAGAGAAAGAAAGTTGTAAAAACTTCTTGACACTTTTTTTAATAAGGATTATATTACTTTTCACGCTGTCAAAGGCGCATTGCAAAAAGTTGAAAAGAATAGAAAATCTTAGAAATTAAGCAAAAAGCTAAA
>JAAYQG010000118.1 GCA_012519415.1 Treponema sp.
AATTGCGATTTTATATTGCCAATTTATGTTAAAACCAGTTTAGAAAAAATGGAATTGAAAAAAAATTAACTTTTACAATTCCTATAAAACATTTTTATTAGGAGATATTATGAATGTGCTTAAAAAACTGAGCAAAACTTTGCTTATCTTAATTAGTATCGCTTTATTGTTTTCGTGCAAAAACGAAAATGAAACTGCAAAAGCCGGAAACCGTTCGGTGTCTGGCGCAAAGCCAAAATACGTCTTTATGTTTATTGGCGACGGAATGAGCCACGTGCAGGCAAATGTGGCACGAGTTTTTTTGGGAAATAATACAAAAGGCGAGGTAGAAATTAGCGAGCTATCTTTTACTAGTTTTCCGGTAAACGGCATTGCAACCACTCAAGACTCGACATCGTTTTGTCCCGACTCGGCTTCAACTGCCACTTCATTTTCTTGCGGCGTAAAAACGCATTCGGGAGTAATTGGCAAATTGGTCGACAAGACAAAGGATGCCAAAAATCTGTCGGAATATTTTAAAGAGCAAGGTTGGAAAGTTGGCATTGTTTCTACAGTTACCCTGAATCATGCGACACCTGCCGCCTATTATGCGCATGTTGCAAACAGGGGCGAGTATTATAATATCGGATTACAATTGGCTAACTCGGGCTTTGACTATTTTGCTGGCGGTGCAATTTACAGCCCCACAGACAAGAACAAAGACAAAAAAGATATCTACGATATTTTACGCGAAAAAGGCTATACAGTTACAAAAACACAAGAAGAATTTAATGCGCTGACAAAAAATTCTGGAAAAATTTATGCCGAATCTCCCATTTTACAAGATTCAGGTTCCATGCCCTATGCTATCGACACACCGGAGGGTAGTTTGCGCCTGGCAGATTTTGTAAAAAAAGGCATTGAGGTTTTAGAAAACGACAAGGGATTTTTCTTTATGGTTGAAAGCGGAAAAATTGACTGGGCATGTCATGCAAACGATGCGATGACTGTCATTCAAGAAGTTTTAGACTTTGACGAAAGCATTAATATCGCCGTAGAGTTTGCCAAAAAGCATCCAAAGGAAACCTTAATTATTGTAACAGGCGACCACGAAACAGGCGGCCTTACAATTGGACAGGCTACAACAGGCTATGACACTGCATTTCAACTTTTGGAAAATCAAAAAATGAGTTTTGTAGAATTTGACAACAAGCTCAGTGCTCTTAGAAAAGCTAATCCAAACCTGACATTTGAGCAAGTTATGCAAGAAATAACAGCTAATTTTGGTCTCTTGCCTCCTTCGGCAAACACAAAAGATAATCCTTTGGCTTTAACTCAATCCGAATACAAAAAATTGCAAACTGCCTTTGCAGAATCGAAATTGTCAGCGGAAGAACAGAAGAAAAGGCTTAGCGAAGATGCAGATATCTACCGACTCTACGGCGGCTATGACCCTGTGAGTGTTTCGGTTACCCACAACCTGAACAACAAAGCAGGCATTGGCTGGACTTCGTATTCTCACACAGGCACTCCGGTTGCCGTACATGCCTATGGTGCCGGCGCGGAAATTTTTGGTGGCTCGTACGACAATACGGATGTTTTCTTTAAGACACTGGAGATAACGGGAATTACCCCCTAATCGTTCGTATCATATTATATAATTTTTAAGCAGCCTGTCTAAAAAGCAAGGTTTTTGGACAGGCTGTTTTTATAGAAAAAGTGCAGTAACACGCTTACTTGCTATGTTGCAGAAACAAGTAAAAAGTTTTCATAGGAGTACTTTATGATAGCCTTAAAAAAACCGGATAAAAAAGAAATTGTCATTACACTTTTTTTTATTTTCGCCATTCTTGTTTTGTTCTTTGTGCCAACAGGCTTTCAGAAAAGATTATACATAAATTCCGAAGGTATTACAGCTAAAGTTATAGAAGTGGACAACAGTCGACTTCACAAGACAGGACTTATAACTCAGGGAGAACAAATTGCCCGTCTAAAAATTCTTAGCGGTTCACACAAAGGCGAAATTGTGAAAGGCTTTAACATACTCTCTGCTAAAATTTCTGAGGATAAAATTTATAGAAACGGCGATATTGTATGGGCAATAATCGAACAAGATAAAAATGGCAAGATAATTTTTACCAATATGATTGACCACTATCGCATTACAAAAGAAATTGTTTTATTTTTATGCTTTGCCTTGCTCTTGCTTCTTGTTTCCGGCTTTACAGGATTTCGCACAATCTTAAGTTTTATTTTTACACTCCTTTGTATTTGGAAACTTATTATACCGCTTTCGCTAAAAGGATATCCGCCACTTTTGGTGTCGCTTGGAATAGGAAATCTGATAGCTATAAGCACAATTTTACTGGTAGCAGGTCTAAAACGCTATTCGTATGTTGCAATTGCAAGTTCGGCTATCGCATCTCTTGTTACGGGAATTCTTGCTATTATTATGAGCCACTACTTTAAAATAGACGGCGCGGTAATGGAAGCGAGCGAATCTATTTTGTATTCGGGCTTTCAGCATCTTAATCTGACCGAGATTTTTCAAGGCAGTATATATCTAGCTTCAAGCGGTGCAATTTTAGATCTGTCAATTGATATTGCCGCCGCTCTGGAAGAAGTAACTTTTCATACTCCAGATATTTCTCAGAAAGCCCTTTTTGCATCGGGGATGCGTATTGGCAAGGCGGTAGTTGGTACACAAACAACCACACTTCTCCTTGCCTATATGGGAAGCTATCTTTCGATTATGATGGTTTTTATGGCACAGGGTACCAACTTTGTAAATATTCTTACCTCACAAAAAATAGCCTCCGAATTTCTACACACCTTCGTCGGCTGTATAGGTCTGGTTGCCGTTTCTCCTCTCACCTCTCTTATGTTTGTTTTTTCTCACAGGAGAGGGAATAAGAGCATTTAGTAAACTAATTTTAACGAAGCAATCAGTTTATAATTCCCTCGTATATAAGTTTTTCGCTACTGTCGATTGTTATTGTTAATCCCTGCTCAAACTTTTTCATAGCACCGCTAACTTGCGATATCCATACAAGGTTAGGATTTACCATAGTCATCAATTCTTTGGTCATTTCAGAAGGATTTTCGACAATGAGTCCGTTAACAAGGCGGAGTAGCGGCACAAAAGACATATCAAGATTTCGTATGACCAATATTTCTCCACCACGCTTTCCAAGATTTATACGAGCTTCTTCGGGGGATTCAGCTTTTACTACCCTTCCCGTAACACGACATCGACTTTTTAGTGAACAATATCCTCCAGCATTAAGTCCGCGGGCTAAAACATTTCCTACAGAAATTACTCTGATTGTATTTACATACAATGGGCTAATAATGGGAACACCCGCTACCATTACCAATTTGTCCGATATTTTTATTAACTTTTGTTCCAGTGCCACGCCAATGGCATTTTGAATCATATCTTCAGAATCGGAAGCAATAGGAACGTGAAGAGGAATAACGCCCCAAGCAAGAAGAAGTTGACGGAATACCGTTTTGTCAGGCGTTGCTGCAATAATAGATTGTTGAGGTCTATACATACTTAAAAGACGGGCAGTATTTCCGCTCACCGTCGGAGAAAGAATAGCACTAGCTTCGATAGCAGCGGCAGTATCATGTGCGGCTTTTGTCATTGTCTCTTCAATACCGTGCGTCATTCTTTCTATACGATGATACTGCTTAATTTTTGCCTCGTATTCTTCGGACATTTCAACCGTTCTGGCAATTTTATCCATCATAGTAACAGCTTCGACCGGATGTGCGCCGTTAGCAGTTTCGCCTGATAACATGACGGCATCCGTTCCGTCCAATATTGCATTTGCAACATCAGTAAGCTCTGCACGTGTTGGGCGAGGATTGACAATCATAGAATCAAGCATTTGTGTCGCTGTAATTACCGGTTTTCCCGCTAGATTGCAAGCATGAATAATTTTTTTCTGTGCAAGTGGAATTTGCTCAGTCGGAAGCTGAACTCCAAGATCGCCGCGAGCAACCATAACACCGGCAGATACCGCAGCAATCTCGTCAATATTATTTACTCCTTCTTCATTTTCAATTTTTGAAATAATTTTTACCTTTGTATTAAAAGGTTCCAAAAAACGCAAAATAGAAACTACGTCGGAAGGAGAGCTAATAAAACTTGCAGCAATAAAATCTACTCCCATAGAAATACCGAACTCAATATCTTTTTTATCTTGTTCGCTTAGTACCGGAATATTAGGATGAATGCCAATAATATTTACATTTTTTTTACTGCCTATGGTACCCGTGTTCATTGCCACTGTCGTAATAACCGACTTTTTATCAGTTTCCAAAACCTTGAGTTCCACAAGCCCGTCGGCTATTAATATGCGACAGTCCTTTTCTATTTCTTCAGGAAGTTTTTTCCAGCTCAAAGAAATTTTTCCGGGAATTTGTGTTCCATTTGCATCGTTTTGTCCTGCTGCTCTTACCGGGCAATCGTCGTTCGTAACTAAGAAAGTATCTCCTTCATAGATGGTAATTTTGCCATCATGGGGAACAAGACCGGTACGAATTTCCGGCCCCTTTGTATCCATAAGAAGGGCGCAGGGAATGCCGGTAATTTCAGATGCTTTTCTTACATTCTCCATGTTTTTTTTGTGATACGCATGATCCGAATGCGAAAAATTAAAACGAGCTACATTCATTCCGGCTTTTAATAGTGAGCAAATAATATCTACCGATTCCGTTGTAGGTCCCATTGAACAGACAATTTTTGTTTTTCTTGAAAACACTATAACTCCTATAAAAAGTTACAGAGAAAACTTCAGTTTTCGAAGGTAACTTTTTACCGCACTTTCGCAATGAAATGAGAAAGTGCAATATATTTGCAAGTTTGCCTTACGCAAACTTGGAACGACGCAGTCCGACAGCATCTTTGTCGGGCTGCTTCGTAAACTCCTATAAAAAGTTACAGAGAAAACTTCAGTTTTCGAAGGTAACTTTTTTACGTGCTTCCGCAGCATTGCGAGGAAGCACAGTTAATTTGCAAGTTTGCATTGCAAACTTTGTGATTTGTGCAATGATTTGTTATTGTGTTTATAACATAAAAGACACTAATTTTCTACTATTTTTTGATGTAGTACCCAAAACTCTTCGCTTTCTTATATTTCCTTTGTATAAAAAAACATACAGCTTGATATCATCAAAAAAAATAAGTACATTTATACTATACTAATATTATGGTCAATTATTATGAATAAATTGGAAAAAAAACAGAACTCTTATAGAAAATCGATTGCCTATATTTATCTTTCAAATATTCTCTTTGCTACAACAGCACTCATTGTTGGCTTATTGTCTAAGAACTTTGACGGCTATTTTATAACTTTTTCCCGTTTCGCTGTCGGCTTAGTTATAGGATTCGTTCAGCTTGCTATTACAAAAACCCCTTTTCAAATAACAAACTTTAAGCCGTGGATTGGACGGGGTTTTTTCGGCTCTCTTGCCATGATGTTGTACTACGTATCAATATCAACAGGCTCGCCCGGAAGAGCAACTTTTTTTAACAATACCTTTCCTATCTTCGTGGCAATAATAGCCATCGTATTTCTAAAAGATAAAGTAAGACTTCCAACTATTTTCGGCATACTCATAGCGTTCATAGGTATGTACTTAGTACTTTCCGACAACAGCTCCTCTTCCCTCATTGCAAATATTATAGGAATCTCAAGTGGTTTTTTTGCAGGAATTGCATATCACTTTAACAAGAGAGTATCTCTTACCGAGCATCCAAGCGTTATTTATCTTGGAGTATGCATTGTAGGAATGCTTATGACGGGATTTTCCATACCACAAGCAGCAAATCTTGATCTTTATGCCATAATCATTCTCATACTTGCCGGTGCTAGTGCTTATTTTGCACAAATAGCACTCACCATAGGTGTAAGGGATATTCCAATCACAGAAGGAAGTATGCATACCTTTGTAAAAATTCCTATGACAAGTCTCGGTTCTCTAATTTTTTTCCGCGACCCCATTACTGTCGGTCTTGTTACAGGAATCTTGTTGCTTTTTACCGGTATTTTCTTAGATAAAATCATAAAGCCTAAAAAAGCCAATGTTCATTTTGAGTGAATATTATGTATAAAACATATTTATTATTGTAGGAATTCAGTTTTATTTGAAATAAAATTATAAAATGAATCATACATATAAATTCTGAAAAATGCGCTTATTATACATCTATGAAAGATTCTGTCAAAATAGTAAAATCCCTCATTAATGGAACATACAAAACAATCAATAAATCAAACTGATTATAATTCTGAAAAAATAGAAATCCTCTATAAAGACCAGCACATTGTTGTCATAAACAAACCGGCGGGGTTGCTGTCTGTTCCTTATACCGGCTGCAAATCTAAGACAGCTCAATCTGTTTTGGAAAACATTCTTAGAAAGCAAGGAGCTGCAAACACAAAATATAAGCCTTACGCCGTGCACCGACTTGACAGAGATACAAGCGGCGTTATGATGTTCGCTTTAACGGAACAGGCACAGAAGAAAATTATGAACAGTTGGCACTCAATTGTTACAAAGCGGCTTTACAGAGCTGTCGCAGAAAAGCCCAAAAAGATTGAACTTGATAACGAGGGTCTTATAACAGATGAACTTGCACAAAATTCCCACAACATCGGATTTGTTCCAAAAAATAATGCACTCAATAAAAACGGAAAGGCTTTTAAAACCGTTGCCGCACGCACTCACTACAAAATGTTAGAAATAGGTGCAACTCATGTTTTGTTTGAACTTTCGCTTGACACTGGCAAAAAAAACCAGATTCGTGCGCACCTTGCTTTTCACGGATTTCCACTTGCAGGCGATAAAGAGCATCGTGCAAAGACAGACTATTTCCACAGGCTTTGTCTTCATGCAAGAACGCTTGAATTTATTCACCCTTTTACAGATGAACATATGAAATTTGAAGTGAAAGAACCAAAATCATGGCTTGATTATGTAAAAAAAG
>JAAYQG010000018.1 GCA_012519415.1 Treponema sp.
CTTTCTGAAAACATTCTAAATCTAGCAACAATCGCTTTTGAAACGCTTATTTCAAAAGCAGATACCTCAAAAGGAAAAACTTTCATGGATGTTCCGCTTTTAGAAGCTGTTAGTTATGCTGCTGAAGATGCAGATTTAACGCTGAAACTTTGGCAAAAGCTGGAACCGGAATTGAAGAACTCAGACCTTTTTGAGCTTTTCACTTCAATAGAGATGAATATTTTACCGATTCTTGCAGAAATGGAAATTGAAGGCATTCATGTTGATACGCAAAAACTATCGGATTATCGAATTGAGCTTGTAGAAAATATTGAAAAAGTGCAAAACGAAATTTTTGAGCTTGTAGGGCATGATTTTAATATTGCATCGACAAAGCAGCTTCAACAAGTTTTATTTGAAGAAAGAAAACTCCCTTCAACAAAAAAAACAAAAACCGGATATTCGACAAGTACAGATGTGCTTGAAGAACTTGCATCGCTTGATCCTGTTCCAAAGAAAATCCTCGAATATAGAAGTCTTTCAAAGCTGCTTTCAACATATGTTGACGCATTGCCGGCACTGGCAGATAAAAACGGTCGCATTCATACAACTTTTATGCAAACAGGCACTGCGACAGGACGCCTTTCAAGCAAAGACCCAAATTTGCAAAATATCCCAATAAGAGATGAATCGGGGCGTCGCATAAGAAGTGCTTTTACAGCAGATGACGGCAAACTGCTGGTTTCTGCAGATTATTCGCAGATAGAACTTGTTGTTCTTGCACATATTTCAGGAGATGCAAATCTTCAAAAAGCTTTTAACGAAGGCGTTGATGTTCATAAAGCAACAGCCGCTCTTATTTTTGGAATAAGCCCAAATGAAGTTACACATGAACAACGGCGCACTGCAAAAACAATCAATTTTGGTGTAATGTATGGAATGAGTGCTTTTCGTCTTTCAAATGAACTTGGAATTCCACGAGGAACAGCAAAAAGTTTTATAGACACATATTTTGCAACATATTCTGGCGTTCAAAATTTTATCCGCTCAACAATTGAAAAGTGTGAAAAAACAGGATACGTTGAAACAATTTTTAAGCGCAAACGATTTATTCGTTCAATAAACGCTAAAAACAAGAATGAAAAAGCTGCCGCTGAACGAATGGCTGTAAATACTCCTATTCAAGGTTCTGCCGCAGATATAGTAAAAAAAGCGATGATAGATGTTCAAAACGAAATTGAAGCGCAGAAATTAAACGCAAAACTTTTGCTTCAAGTGCATGATGAGCTTATTATAGAATGCCCTATTGATGAATGCGAAAAAATTAAAACAATTTTGCAAAATCAAATGGAAAAAGCGGCAAAACTGAATATTCCGCTAAAGGTAAGCGTAGAAAGCGGCAAAGATTGGGGAATGTTCCATTAAAATAAATTTTCAGTTTTAGATGAGATTTTCAGTTTTAGAACGCTTGACAAAAAGTCGTTTTTTACGCAGAATAGTTTCCACGCTGACGGTTATCCGAAAGGAGGTGATTATACGTGGCACGCATCGCAGTTGATGACTCAGAGAACCTCGAAAAAGCAATTAAACGCTTTAAGAGAATGGTTGAAAAAGAAGGTATTGTCCGTGAATGGAAAAAACGAGAATATTACGAAAAACCTTCAACCATCCAAAACCGCAAGAATAAGACAATTCAGCGCAAATTGATGAAGAAGTCAAGAAAATCAAAAGATTCAAAGGGATCGTATTAATTGATACTTTCTGTTCAAAAAAAAGCTTCAAGATTTTCCTTGAAGCTTTTTTTATATTTTTACATAATATTTTTTTTCTCAGGGTGCGAAGTTTTATCTACAACGAAACAAATTGAAACGCCTTTGTTAGATAAAAATAATTATATTCAATTTGTTTCTTTGGAAACAGAACAAACCGCACAAACAATCGAAAAAACGCAATTTGAGTGGCAGGAGCTTTACAAAGGTATTGAATTTTGTACTTTTTTTGATAAATCCAGCTCTAGTGTGTGCAATGCTGTAAAAATAAAGCTAGATACACAAAACCTTAAAATTATTGCAAGCAATCCGGTTGAGCCGTTTTATAATAATTTAACTTCAATTTTCAAGGGCGAAACAACGAGAAAATTTGCAAAAAATAACAATGCTATTGTTGCAGTAAATGCAACACCGTTCAATTATCCTGCTGGGCGACTCTCTAACAAGCGAACTCTTGCAGGCATTTATGCTGTAAATGATATAATTTATGCACCAAAAGCGGGAAACTACGCCGCATTGGTTTTTTACCAAGACAAACATGGAAAATTCTTTGCAAAAGTGCTGGACTCGCAAAACGATTTTGAACCTAATGATTCAACAAGATTTGCTTTTGGTGGTTTTTGGGCTTTGATTAAGAATAATGATATTATAAAGTTTGATTCCAAACAAAAAGAGCCTAGGTCCGCGGCAGGCATTATTAACAATGGAAGAACATTGATATTGCTTGCAATTGATAAGTCTAATTTTACTTCAAAAGGTGCTACATTTAACGAAACATCTTCAATTCTTTATAATTTAGGTGCAGAAGAAGCTATTATGCTCGACGGCGGAAGTTCTTCTTCTCTTGTTATAGACGGGAAACAAATCTCTAAAGCATTTCCACACGTTGAAGTTGCATTAAGTTTTGGTTTTGTTTTTGATGAACCGAACGATAAACCTAAAACCGATGAATCAGAGCTTAAAGAATCAAAGCTCGACAAATCTGAAATCAAACCTTAAAACAGCTCAAAATTAAAACAGCTCAAAATTCGCTGAATATAAATTTTTATCAGCTTTGCGACAGAAATCTTAAAACAATACGAACTTAAGCTTTTACAAGATGAAGTGCAAAACCTGCAATTTCTTTATCAAGATAAATGACTGAAAGTTTATCTTTTTTATATTTTGCGGTTTCTTCAACTCCTTTAAAACCGAATTGTTCCAAATATGCAAGAGAGCGTTCTATGTTCCAGCATTTTAAACCGATATGACCTTTTGTTCCTCTTCCTTTTGACTTCATTATTTCGATGCAAGAATCATTAAAAATCGAAAGATTTCCGTCTTTAATTGGAAACCCAAACAGCTCAAATAATTTTGCAGCTTGCATTGCGTTTTCAGCATTGTCAGCATTTATTCCAATATGTGCAAATTCAAAGCCATGTAGCGCAGTTACTGCTTCTTTACTAAGTTTTGTAATTTCTGCCCAGTTTTCACTATCTATCAATTCTGATTTTACCATCCAGCTGCCGCCCACAGCATGAACGTTACTACATTTTAAATAGTCGCTCAAATTTTTCATGCTTATTCCGCCGGTGGGCATAAACTTAATTTGCGGAAACGGTGCAGAAAGAGCAGCAAGCATTGCAACTCCGCCAGAAGCTTCAGCCGGAAAAAACTTTAGAACTTCAAGACCTTTAGCCAAAGCTTCCTCTACTCCACTTGGATTATTAACACCCGGTATAATAATCATATTATTTTTAATGCACCAGTCAACAACATCAGGCGAAAAACCCGGCGAAACTATAAATTTTGCACCGGCTTCTTTTGCGCGTTTTGCATAATCAATATTAATTACAGTGCCTGCTCCGACAAGCATTTTCGGGAATTTCTTTACAATGGCTGAAATTGCTTCAGGTGCAGCTGCAGTACGAAATGTAATTTCCACACACGGAAGACCGCCGTCAATAAGCGATTGTGCAAGATTACAAGCATGAGAAGCATCATCAATTTTTACAACAGGAACAAGCCCGATGTTTTCAAGTTTTTTCAAAATATCGTTCATATAAAGCAAATTACTCCCTTTCAATACACTTGTCAATTAGTGCAATAATATGATTAATTGACAAGTAACAAACATAAGACTAAAGTAGCTTTGGAGGATTTTCATGGATAGAATTATTACATTTGGCGAAATAATGTTACGACTTAAATCACCGGAACATGAACGTTTCTTTCAAAGTCCATCTTTAGAAGCAACTTTTGGTGGTGGCGAAGCGAACGTAGCTGTTTCGGTTTCGTTATTAGGAAAACAAGGTGTTTTTATAACATCTCTGCCGGATAATCCAATCGGAGAGGCTGCAATATCAAAACTTCGTTATCACGGTGTTGACGTTTCTTTTATAAAAAAAACAAAAGGGCGAATGGGAATATACTATCTTGAATCAGGTGCAAACCAAAGAGCTTCTAATGTAATTTATGACCGAGATTATACAAGTATTTCAATGGCTAAATCCGGAGATTTTGACTGGGAATCTATTTTTAGTGGCGCGAAATGGTTTCATATAACAGGAATAACACCGGCACTAACAGAATCTACAGCAGAACTTTCTCTTGAAGCTGTAAAAAAAGCGAAATCTTTTGGCTGCACTGTTTCAATTGACTTAAATTATCGTAAAAAACTTTGGAATTATGGGAAAACAGCCGCAGAAGTAATGAGCAATCTTGTTCCTTACGCTGATGTTATAATTGCAAACGAAGAAGATATTCAAAAATCTTTAGGAATTTCTGCTCCTATTGATGTAACAAGCGGAATACTTGATATAAATATATACAAAATTTTAGCAGAAAAAGTAAAAACGACATATCCGAATCTTTCTGTTGTTGCCATTACATTAAGAGAATCTCATTCTGCGGACTATAATGGTTGGAGTGCTGTGCTTCACGGCAAGACGGGTTTTTATCATTCTAAAAAATATGAAATAACAAACATTATCGACCGTGTTGGCGGCGGAGACAGTTTTTCAGCCGGTCTTATTTTTGGGTTGCTTGAATTTGCAAACGATGAAGAAAGAGCCGTTAATTTTGCAGCAGCGGCGTCTTGCCTAAAACATTCAATTTCGGGTGACTTTAATTTAATTACAAGAAAAGAAGTAGAAGCCCTATGTGCGGGCGATGGTTCAGGAAGAGTTCAGCGGTAAAAAGCGGTAAAAATTAAAGCGTCTTGTCTTTCTCTCGATTGTGCCACAACCCCACACTAGTAATGCTCAAACTTGTGTGTCCTTGTAGTGCATAATCGAGAGATGCTGCGCAAAGTTGCATATAAATATAAAAATACAAAACTCGTTAACTTCTCAAGCCCTCTTTTTGTGCTTTCATTCTTTCTTTTGCAAGCGGCAAAACATGAGAAGAATGATCTACTTCTGAACGGAGTGCAGCACCTGACGACATTGAATATTGATAACGAGGATGTTTTTGAATTTCTGTAAACAAAAGTTCACCAAGCATAACAATCATGCGATGTTCATCTTCTTTTCTTAAATTAGCTGCAACAACACAAAATTCCGCATTTTCAAGATAAGCAATTTTAGATTTTTTTTCAAAAACTTTTTTTACGCATTTTGAAAATGCAACAAGAAAATCAGTTCCATCAAGAGAAAATAAATCAGGCGTATCACGTCCTGCAGGAGAGAGCATAATCATAATGACAATGTAATCATTTTCTGCATTTTCAATACTTTCAAGATGTTCATCTAAGGCAAATGCATTCAAAAAGCCTGTTTGATAATCAAGACGAATATGTTTTTCTGAAAGAATTTTCATAGCCTTTTTTTCAGAATCAGGTTTAATTTGCAAAAGATAACTTTCAACCAATGCTGTTGCAAAAACAAGAACCCCAAAAGACAAAAGACTTCCCTGCATAATTGGAATGTTCAGCATAAGATATTTTTGAACAGGATAGCGCACAACATCAACAATTATAAAAAAAAGCAGAAACAAAAAACCGATTGCAGGCAAACGTTCCTGCCAAAAAAGAAGCAAAACATTACGAATACATACATAAAGCGCGAATATAATTTCTATGAAAAAAAACGTAAACTGAATATGACGCGCCGATGGCAAGTGCAAAATTCCGGAAAAATCCAAAAGAAGGATTAAAGCAAAATAAACAGCAAAAGCGTACATTATCCACAAAACAATTCGTTTTTCTATACGCCGATGTGCCATAACAGTATAAAAAAGAGAAAGAACCGCAAAATTTGTGCAATAAAGCGAAAAATACTCTATCCATGTATTTAGAGAATGATTGAAAAAAAACACAGACATACATCTGTTTGAATAAAGCTCAAAAATGCCAAGCCAAAATAACGTCTGCGACAACGAAAGAATTTTTGCGACAGGTTTTCCAAGAAATATAAAAACAATAAGAACTATACTGCTTGTAATGCCAAGTACAAAAATAAAAATCGAGCTAAACATTACAAACAAACGTCCTGAAAGCATATTTGAAAAAGTTTTTTCGGCAGATTCAATCCAGAGAGGCTGAAAAGATGTAAATGAATTGTTTTCCGTTACAAAAAAAACAAATTTTACGGGCGTATTTTCTTCATATTTAGTAAGATATATAATTTGATCGCCACAGCCCACATTTTTATTTTTTGCTGCAAGGTCATGCCCGTATGAATAAACAATTTCGCTATCCAAATAAAAATCAACAGTGCAATAAAGCGTGTAAAGTCTTAATACGGGGTTTGAAATATCTATTTTAGGCAGAACATTCTCTAAAACAATGCGAGTTCCTTTAGAAACTACAGGGAAAGAAAAACCGGATAGATTAACATTTTCAAAATGAGCATCATCTATTGTTACTGTCCAGCCAGCATTAAACTGTTTAGCGTCAAAAACTACAATCTGCTCAAGTTTCCGTATGCCCCAATAAAAAAGCGAGAAAAACGAACCTAATGCTAAAACAGAAAAAACGCCGTAACGCAATAATTTATGTCTTGAATAATTTTCTTTAATCTGTCTCATTCATATCCTGCAAATTGAATTACATAAAAGCATTTTTTATCATACGGAACGTAAGGAAATCTCAGAAAATTAAGTTTTTAGAGATTTCCTTTAGTCTATACGATACTTTTTGTGTTAGCAAGCAAAAAACGCAAAAAATTTACAAGAGCTTCTAAATGTTAAAGTTTTAAAAAATATCAGAACCAAAATCAAACAGTCTTTATTGCATTTTCGGAGGTTCGATTTTATAATCTTCTTTATCTGAAACAGAAGCTCGTTGAACTGCTTTTATGAAATCTTCATAACCTTTACGAATTTTTCCTGTCTTTCTGTCAATGTAGCCAAAACTTTCGCGACCGGTACTTTCTGCATTATTATCCCACAAAACAACTAACATTCCATTCTTTCTTGCATATTGAACTAAAAATTCCAAATAATAACGCTGATAATCGGAATATTTTTTTCCCTGATACGTTGCTCCGTATTCTCCGACATAAATAGCATAATCATTAAATATTTCAACAACCTTATCAAAAGTTTTCATCAAAAATTTTTCTTGCGAGCCATTTGTTGTTTCTTTAGCCGGAACATTGCCAAAATCGGCACCCCATTTATGTACTGAACCTTCAATTCCAAACTCGAAAGGTGAATAATAATGAAAAGAAACGGCAAAGCGATTCACATTATCAGTAGTAAAATCTTCAGGAATATCCATATAAGAGAGTAATTCAGGTGCAGCACAATATCCGTTAAGACCCAAATATCTATAAACGTTGTTGCCGCCAGTTGCACGTACAACAGATACAAAAGCTTGATTCCATTTGTTTACAATGGAATATTGTACACCGTCATCGCTTCGATTATCTCCCCAACCCCATTTTCCGTCTTGAACTTCATTAAAACCTTCAAAAGCGAGATTAGAACCATAATCTCTAAACATATTTGCAACTTGTGCCCAAATTTGACAAAACTGAACAGTCTGATTAATATAATTTTCTTCGTTATCATCAGCTGCTGAAATATTTAACCATTGCTCTTTGCCAGAACCGTCATGATGAATATTTATTAAAACTCCAAAATTTTCAGCCAAAGCCATATCTACAACTTTTTTAATGTACGAAAGCCAATCATCATTAATCTTATAATCAGGTGCAGAACCAAGATGACTTACATAAGTTATAGGAATTCGCACAAAATCAAATCCATGATTTCGCAAGTTTTTAAAAAGCTCAGGCGAAGCTTCCGCTTTTGACCAGTTTTCGCTTGAAGAAAATCCTCTATTCTTACCAGAAGCGATAGTATCAAGATAATTTCCCAAATTCCAGCCGGAAGTATAATTACTTGCAAAATATGATTTAGCCGAACTTTTTGTATCAATGCCAGAATCTGCCAGTGGTGAATAATCGATACATGAAATTTCCACTCTAGTAGCTTCTGCGCCATATCCTAAAATAAGCAAACCTTTCTCTTTAAGATTTTCAATTTCTTTTGTAGAAAATGTATAAACAGTAGTTTGGTCGGCTTTTGCCAAAACAGCATTCAAAGCATTTTTATCAAAATCTGCATTTTCAGAAAATATTCCATTAGATAAAGGAGTGCGCATTTTATCATTGAAAACAAATTTCAGCTTAGGTTTTGTAATTTTTCCTTTAGGATTTTTTAAAGCAGTACTTTTCTTTGTTTTTATAATTATTTTATCGTTTTTTTGAATATCTGCAAAAAAAGATTTATCTAACGCTAATACAGAAGCATACTGTGTTGAATCTGTATTTTTAACTTTTGCTGAACTTTCTTTCTTTTTAATTTTAAAGCTTGTAAAAAGCAAAAAAATACTAAGTAAAAAAACTACGCTTACATAAAATTTATAATTTTTCTTCATAACAAACTCCTAAAAACGACATCTACAAAAGCTGATTTTGTTTTCTTTAATTATAGATGTCTTTTTGTACTATGTTATTTTACAATTCATTTTTACAAAACGCAACTAATAACATAACTACAATAGCCAACTAGAAGTTTGCAACTAACAAATATTTTTTGCCGAAAATTTATTCATGTAATTTCATAACGAGCTCGTTCGCCGCCTATTAATTTTGGTCTGCACCAAGCGGCAACCACATGAGCTTCGCCTATCGTTTTCTGTTCGGGGTGAACAGGAACTGCTACATCTTTTAAGTGCATTCCAATTAGAACATCACCAATATCAATTCCGGCACTTGCCTTTACACGTTCAACAACAACAGGATTTTTAAATCCTTTATAAGCTGCCGTTGCAAAAGCACCACCGCCATGAAGATGCGGCACGACGCTTACAAGCTCAAGACTATATTTTTCCGCACATTCTTCTTCAACAACAAGAGCACGATTCAGATGCTCACAACATTGACATGCAAGATAAAGTCCTTTTTTCGAAAGATAACTGTATGCGGTTTTGAAAACAGCCTGCCCTATTTCTTCGGAAGAGTTTTTGCCGATTTTTCCTCCGGCAATTTCACTTGATGAACAACCAATAACAAAGATAGAATTTTTCTTTTGTGGATGTTCCGTCAATAAAGAGTCAAGCACAGTTTTAAGCTGTTTTGTAATTTCAGCAAGTTCCATAAAACACCTATGAACAAAGATTATTCGCTTAAAACAATCTCTATTACGACAGTTTTTCTGCCACGAAGTACAGCAACAGAAACTTCATCGCCGGGCTTTTTGCTTTCTAATGCGGCATAATAACCGGCAAGGGAATTAATAGCAATTCCATCAATAGCTGTTATTACATCTCCACCAAGATAAATAACTTGCGAATTGCGAACAGAACCATAGCGAACAGCTTGCGTACCGCCTTTGAGTCCCGCTTTTTCAGCATTGCCATTTTCTACCACTTGCTGAACAAGCAACCCTGAATTAACTGCAAGTTTTGCATAATTTGCAATAGAACTATTAAGCTGCACAAAGCTTGCATCGATTATACCTCTTGTTACTTTTCCATTCTGAATAAGTTCAGCAGCAACACGTTTTGCAGTATTGGCAGGAACAGCAAAACCTATTCCGGCAGAATCTCCTGAATTTGAATAAATCATTGTGTTTATGCCGACAATTCTACTGTGCATATCTAAAAGAGGACCACCTGAGTTTCCCGGATTAATTGCGGTGTCGGTTTGAATCATATCTCTTATGATTGTATTTTGCGAAGATTGAATCGGACGCCCAAGACCTGAAATAATACCGGTTGTCATTGTGCGTTCAAGCCCGAAAGGGTTGCCGATTGCAATAACTTTTTGCCCGACTTTTAAATACGAAGAATCTCCAAAATCGATAGTACGAAGTTCCATATTTTCCGGCGGAGTAAATTTTACAACAGCAATATCGCTTGCAGAATCAGAACCGACAACAGTTCCCTCATATTGAGTGCCGTCAGCAAGCGAAATATAAATGCGAAAAGCATCTGCAATAACATGCGTATTTGTTACAACATAGCCGCGTTTATCTATAATTGCGCCAGAACCGGAACTGCCTTCTCGCGGAACAGGCTCAAGAAACCAGTTTATAGCAACAACTTCTGTTGTAATATTTACAACTGCATCTTTGCAAGTTTCATAGACTGAAATATTTTGAACTTCATCTTGAGTATAACCGCCAAAGTCGGTTTTTTTTATCTGTTCCGATGTTGATGTTTTAAATTCAAACACAGGCGTATCGCTGTATGTTTTTTCTTCTATTATACTGATGTTTTCGTCTGCAACATCTTCTTCGTAATTTTGCGCCTTTTTATTTAAACTGATAATTGCAAACAAACTTAAACAAATTGCAATTATTGATACAGACGTTATTGCTGTTATTACAATTACTTGAAACCTACTGTAAAGTTTCACTATGTTCTCCTTGCTAAAAGCCAATGCAAGTAATATATGTCTGCAACGCAAACTTTATAAACGCAAACTTTATGGGAATCACCTTATAAGATTTTCCCGCAAGAATACGATATTGCAATTGTTCCCTTATCTCTCGGCTTACGCATTTTTGCACAATAAAAATCGAAACTAAATTGAAATTCCAGATCCGGAGTTTCGCCGGTCAAAGTTAAAAGTTAACAAAAGACCAAAGCGAAACTCAACTGCAAATTACTTCTGCTCAAGTTTTAATGTCTTTGTAGGCTGGTCGCAAACTTCACTTGGACCATAATACTGAATTGCGCCCGGATAAAGATAAGCTGTTTCAACAGCCCATTTTTCACGATTTTCAGCATATGCTTTGAAAGGTGCGCCATCAAGCTCAACCAAAGCTTTTCGAATAACAGGCTTTTTAGAACCATGACGCTGTTCCATATTCATCATCATTGTTAAAGGAATTCCGCCTGCAACCCATTTATCAGCAGGAGCAGTAAGATTTCTTACGCTTGAAAGATATCCGGTAACACCAGATGCGATAAGAACAAAAGCGTTGACACCAAGACTGTAGCAATAGTCTGCATCAAAATTTGAAGGGAATGCACAGCGTCCCTCGTAACCGAAAAAGTGGCAGTATGAACTGAACTTGCCTTTATATGTTCCTTCTTTCTTCATTTCAGCAAGACGAGCCTCTACGCTTAGAGCAAGAAGTTTTTCCGTATCGATACGGCTTACCTGAACATTTCCGTGTGGATCGCGATCTGCAAGAAACTGAACAGCAATAGCTTCCGGAAGACTTGCAAAAGTTTCAAAACTTACGGCAGAAAGGTTAGATTTAAGCCAATCTTTCTTAGCAGCAAAATCTTTAAGTGCATTAAATTCATCAGCTTTAAGTGCCATTTTATCATTAAGTTCAGCAATTAAAACTTTCATTTCCGGAATAAATTCAACAAGTCCTTCCGGAATAAGAATAACACCAAAATTACCTGCGCCCTCAGAACGTTTAACAACAGCTTTGCAAATATCATCTGTAATTTGGCGCAATGTCATTTTTTTTGCTTCAACTTCTTCAGAAATCAAGCAAATATTTGCCCGAGTTTGAAGCTCGCACTCAAGAGCAATGTGAGAAGCAGAACGCCCCATTAATTTGATAAAGTGCCAATATTTTTTTGAAGAATTTGCATCGCGCTCGATATTTCCGATAAGTTCAGAATATGTTTTACAAGCAGTATCAAAACCGAAAGATGTTTCGATAAATTCATTTTTAAGGTCGCCGTCAATCGTTTTTGGACAACCGATTACACGAGTAGAAACATTGTTTTCAATAAAGTATTCAGCGAGCAAAGCTGCATTTGTGTTAGAGTCATCGCCGCCAATTATTACAACCGCATCAAGAGCAAGTTTTTTCGCTGTTTCTGCAGAAGCTTTGTACTGTTCATCTGTTTCAATCTTTGTGCGTCCCGAACCGATTATATCAAATCCACCCGTATTGCGATATTCATCAATAATTTTATCGTCAAGTTCTACATATTTGCATTCGATAAGTCCGCTTGGGCCGCCTGTAAAACCGTAAAGTGAAGAAGTTTTGTTGCCTGCTTTAATTCCATCGTAAAGACCGGCAATAACATTATGTCCGCCCGGAGCTTGACCGCCTGAAAGAATTACACCAACTTTAATTTGCTTATTTGCATTTTCATTTTTGCCTTTTACAACAAGAGCTTCAGGTTTACCATAAGTGTTTTTGAAAAGTGCTTTAAGTTCGGCTTGGTCAGCAACAGATTCAGTTGGTTTGCCGAATTCAACAACAACTTTATCGAGTTTGTTTTTGAGCACAGCCGGAAGTTTTGGCTTATATTCGTACCGTGCTTTTTGCAATGCAGAAATTGACATATTATCTCCTATTTTCAGTTATTTTTAGCAGCTTACTATTACACAACACTGCTTCTGTTAAAATTAGTGCTTTATCATACTGAAATAACAGACCATTTTCAAGCTACGCAAAGAAGTCAAAATTTTAATTCAATCCTAAAAGCGAAACCATTGTCAATTTTTGCACAATTCTGTTAAACTTAAAGTACAATATTCAACGCTAACGTCTAATTAAATATTCTTTTTATAGAAAGGAAATGTTCATGAAATATAAAATTAACGGGAATGAAAAAATTATCTTTAACAACAATGCTTTTTACTGCGTTGGAACAGGCAGAATGGGACTAGCACTTCAGCAAAAATATTTGGAACAACTTGCATTTGTTCAAGAAAAAATAGGATTTGAACATATACGCGGACATGGACTTTTTTGTGATGATATGGCCATATATCATGAATATAAAAAAGACAAAGATTCCGATGAAACATTTGTAGAATACAACTGGACATATTTAGATATGGTCATGGATTCATACAAAAAACTCAATATTCGCCCGTTTATTGAACTTGGATTTATGCCAAAGCAGCTTGCAAGCGGAGAACAATGCGTTTTTTATTGGAAAGGAAACGTTACTCCACCAAAAGATTATTCTCGCTGGACATCGCTTGTAAAAGCAACATTACTTCACCTTATTTCTAGATATGGAAGAGATGAAGTTGTTTTGTGGCCTGTTGAAGTGTGGAATGAACCGAATCTTACAGTCTTTTGGAAAGATGCAGACATGGAAGAATATTTCAAGCTTTATAACTTGACATCTCGTGCTGTTAAAGAAGTTGACGAACGATTTAAAGTCGGAGGTCCTGCTGTTTGTGGAGGTTCAGATAAGGAATGGATAAAAGCTTTTCTTGAATTTGTAGAAAAAAACAACTGCCCGCTTGATTTTATAAGCCGACATCATTACACAACAGAAGCTCCTGCCGTAGATGGTCGTTACGGCTATCCAAAGCTTCACCCAAAAGACAAATGCTTTGAACAGCTCAACTCAACAAGACCTCTTGTGGATTCTTTCAAAAAATTTAAAGGAATGGATATTCACGTTACTGAATATAACACATCTTATATACCAACCGCACCTGTTCATGATACAAACTTGAACGCAGCATATATTGCAAATATGCTTGCTTCTTTTGGAGATAATCACAAATCATACTCTTACTGGACTTTTGGAGATATTTTTGAAGAGTATGGAGTCCCATTTTCAGTATTTCATGGCGGATTTGGACTTATTGCAAACGGATTAATTCCAAAACCGACATTTTGGACTTTTGTGTTTTATAAAAAACTTACGCTTGATTTTGAAAAATGCGTATTAAAAACAGACGAATGTATAGTAGTTCAATGTAAAAAAGACAAAGATAAACTTAAATCAGGTGAAGAAGCTGTATATTATAAAGGAATTGCATGGAATGTTGACA
>JAAYQG010000119.1 GCA_012519415.1 Treponema sp.
CACGGATGCAGTGCACACGCAACGAGTTTTGCTAACACAGACCCCAAATTTTTAGATTAAACCCACCCGACACACCAACCTTCAAGTTTTCGTTCACGAAAACTTGGCGTTTTGCTAGATTAAACCCAAATTTATAGCTCAATCCCAAACGCAAAACGCAAACTTCGGCGATTTGCCAGATTATTCCCTAATTATAGATTAAACCCAACTGAACGCCCAATCCTCAAGTTTTCGTTCACGAAAACTTGACGTTTTGCCAGATTAAACCCAAATTTGTAGCTCAATCCCAAACGCAAAACGCAAACTTGGCGTTTCGCTAACATAGACCCTAATTTTAGATAGAACCCAAAGCGAAACGCAAACGCCCAATCACCGTTCCAATAAATTTTTTATCATCTAAAATATGTCTGATATTTTCAATGTTTTTTCCGCCGGCACATATAACTGTAAGACCGGCAGCTTGAGCTTTTTTACTTGCAATCGGGTCAAAAGGGCAATTTTTACCGGGCTGCCATTCGTCTCCAACAATTTTTCTAAAATCTGTCCAACTTATACTATCGATAGGTTTTGCTTCAGGATTTTTTTTCGGATCGTCAGTGTAGACTTTTTCTATGTTAGAAAGATTTACGACAACCTTTGCACCGAATTTTTCTGCAAGATAAACCGCATCGGTGTCTGTTGAAAAACCGGGCTTCCAACCGGCAGCAACAAGCACGCGACCTGTAAAATCGCATTGAGTAGGATCATAAACGACAGGCTCATTGCATAAATCTGAAAAAATAGCGCGCAAAAGTTCCGCATTTAAGCGAGTCGCCATAATTCCAATCCAGTCAGCTTCATCTGCGCTGAAAGATGAAATATTTTCCATAACTTTTTTATATGCATTCTGATAAGCACGCGCAGGCCCGCCGCCGCCGGCAACGAGAATTAATTTTCTTGTAGAATCCTCATTTAACCACGCTCTTACAAGAAGAGAAAACTGTTTTAAGAATTCCGAATCAGGGTTTTCCGGCGCAATAATGGAACCACCAACAGACAATACTTTTATCATATCAACTCCTACTATTAAATTTTTGTCATTTGAGGAATTTTACTCTTCGTACAAATTAATATACTCCGGTTATATTTGGTGTTGTCCAAAAAGACGAATATCTTTTTACTTTTTCAGAACTTTCTTCCCAAATTGACTGCAAAGCATAAGTTTTAGGTTGGCAGACAATTTTGCTATATGCGACTGTAGGACGTAATCTATTGAAATCTCTTGAAAAAGTAACATGTTGAGCATCCAAATTTCCAAAATAAAAATCTTTGATATTTGTTCTTTTTATAAAACATTCAAACGGAAGTCCCGCCCCTAATGCAACATCAACAGGAACCCAGCCGAATGATTCCACATAAAATTCGCACCACCAATGAGATTTTGCACTGGAATCTGCATCAATCAATATTCCGGCACAAGGGCGAACAATCACATTACAGGCTGCAAGCAATCCATTGTAAAGCATTGCGAAATCGTATGCATCGCCTCGTTTTGTTTTAATCAAATCTAATATAGGAGCATCAGGCGATCGCAATTCTGATAACACTGCAAAATTATTCACCATGTATTTATATATAAGATAAGCTTTTGTATATGGATTTGTCGTCTTACCGATAATCGAACGAGCAAGCGAAATAATTTTTTCGTCTTTTGATAAAGAATAAATTGAATCGGAAGATTGCTGCATTTTAGAAAGCAACACTCCTTGCGAATAAGGTTTTACAAGATGTTCTTTAATATCAGTTGATACAGCATGGGTTGTTACAACAAATGTATGGTTTATATTAAGATTTGCAGTTGGTAAAAATGTTTCTGTTTTTGAATCTGTTTTTTCAGATTCTATTGCAACTTTTATATCTTCGCCGTCAAACTGATGAACAATCGTACCTGCAATTTCTTCTATGAACGGTTCTCTGCTGCTTAAAGTAACTTCAACATTCGGTTGAGAAGCGAAAACAGGAGGTTTGGGTATTCTAAGAAAAATCAAACCATCATCATCTGCAACAACTTCGCGCAACTCAACAGATGTATCAATTACAAATGTTCTTTTTTCTAAAAGTGTCTTTTTCCCAATGGAACTTTGTAATATAAACGGATAATTATTGCTCGTTCCTTTTTCTGTTTCTACAAAAATTGAACCGTCTGACGCACCGTCTGGTACACGCACTCTAATAAGCTCATCGCTCCAGTATTCATAATCTTCATTTTCGCAATAAATCTGTATAACTGATTGAACTGATTCCGAATCTTTAAATGAAAAATAAACTTTAGAATTATTGCGCATAAGTCCAAAATTTTTGCCGTGTATAGATAATAATCCGCCGACTGATTGATTTTTTTCTTCTATGTTATAAATTGCGGGAAAAGATGTTGCCGGATCAGAAATAACTTTAACAGGCACAGCTGTTTTATTTGTAAAAATCTTAGGTTCACTTCTTCCGCCTTGTGTTACAACATAAACAAGACCATCACGCACGTTTGCAGGTAAAGTAATTGCTATTTTATTATCGCTCCACTCAATACAATTTGAAGAAGTAATACGAAGTCCGCCGATTTCAACAAAACTTTCATGCTGTTCGTTGCCAAAACCGCTACCATAAATTAACAAAACATCGCCAGGATTAGCAACTTTTGGATCTATAACTGTAATTTGAGGAACTTTTAATTTTGTTGCCGAAATGACAGCTATTAAAAAAAGCAGCACTCCGATGAAAGACACCAGAAGTACTGCCCGTAACAATGGATATTTACGGATGAGATAAGAAAAATTGTTTTTATTACTCAACGATAAAAATCCACCGCAGGAACCGGATATACCACATTCTGCTGAGAATTTGAATCAATCAGCGGAAGTTCTGATACATCCGTAAGTTTAATATTCATTGGCAAAGAATTTGTATTTGCAAATTCCGGCTTGAAAATACCAACATGTGTCAAATTCGATACATGCAAAGAAATCGGCTGTGTATGCACTGAAGTTCTTACAGTATCTGCAACTTGAAACGTAGATACATTTAAGTTTTGATCAGCAGCTATTCCTGTTTTATCGATAAGTTCAACAGTAGAAGATACAGGAAGAAGTGCAACATCGTTAAAATGCTGTTTAACCTGCGAACGAATATTTGCAGCAGGCATAATTACAGCAGCAAGAAATGCAGCAGCAGCAGCATAAGGAATAAATTTTCTTACAAAATCAGATGACGATGCAGAAGATTTTGCAGCAACTTTCTTATATCGCAATCTTGATTGTAAGCGTTCATAACTTGCATCAAGTTCACTTTGATTAAGATTTAATGATGCAGAATCAGCTACAAAAACATCATGAATAGATTGCAAGCGTCCTACACTAGATTTACAATCAGTACATTTTTCTATGTGCATTTTAATTTCATCACACCATGGATTAGCAATTTCTCCATCTAGAAATGCAGAATGAAGTTCCATATCAGGGCAAATAGACATCCTCTTCTCCTATTAACTTAGATAACTGTTCTCGTGCTCTAAAAACACGCACCTTTACATTTCCTTCTGTAATGCCCATAACGCGCCCAATTTCTTTGTAGTTAAGCTCCGCATATTCACGCAAAACAAGAACCATCTTTAAATTCTGCGGAAGTTTTTCTAGTGCAGCTAAGACACGCTTCTGTGCATCAGTTTTCAAATATTCGGTTTCACCCGAATCGACTTGGCGACGATCTTCATGCAATGCTTTTTCATATGCACGACGTTCTCGACCTTTTCGTTTTGCATAGTTAAGAGATGCATTCTTAACTACACGAATCAACCAATATTTTGCATCATCAACTGACGGAAACTCTAAATCTTTTTCGTGCATTTTTATCAGAGAATCATGAACCAAATCTTCAGCAGCTTCTTCATCTCCAACAATACGATACGAAACTTTAAAGAGTACCTGCATTGTTGCATCATATATTTTTTTGAAATCTGATTCATTACTAGCACGAACAATCGTATTTTCTGAATCAGGCTTTCTATCATTAAACAAAGGTTTCCCCCATTCGTTACAAACAATTTTAAGTTTTTTTTAATCTTTATTTAAGTTTTCTAATAAGAAATTAATCTTATAAAACTTTTATAAAAATTACTCTTATCAGCAGTATCGGCATTTATAAGACGCACCTTGCTCAAAAAACGATTTTAAAGAAATACCAAAACAAAATGAACATACTGAAGAGAATTGCCTAAAAATTATATCTTATTATTACGTTTGTACATTAAGTATATAAATGCGGCGAATTAACATATGTTAAGCTCTATGCCAAGTTGTTCCCTGCGGAGTATCCTTTAGAATAATACCTTTTGATGACAAATGGTTACGAATTTCATCGGCTTTAGCAAAGTCTTTATTCTTTTTTGCTTCTTCCCTTGCAAGAATTAATTCCGTTATTTTTGCTATTTCAGGATCATTCTTCATAGTTTCTAATTGAGCTTTTGCTTCTTCATTTTGTTTTTCTAAAGCATTAAAACCGTTTTCTAAAAGATCCAGTGAAAGCACTTTGTCCATTTTCCAAATATTTGCAAGCACTGATGAACTGCATTTTTTTGAAGAAGATGCAATTTCTCCGTTAAGTGCAGCCAAAGCTTTTGGTGTATTTAAATCATTTTCAAGTGATTCTGTAAAAAGATTTAAAAAATGTTTTTCATCTTCGCTTTGCATTACAAGATTTTCATTAAAATATTTTTCAAAAACATTGTTAAAGTTTTCTTTTGAAAGCACTTTTATATCCAAAGCAGGAATTTTTTCCCAAACTTTATTTGAGTTAGCGGTTAAAATGAGTTTTGCAACTTTTTCGTTCAATGAAGCTCTACCAGCTTTGGCACTTTCCATAGCTTCAAGACTGAATAACAACTGTTTTCTGTAATGAGCTCCAAGCAGGAAAAATCTATAATCAAGCGGTTCAAATCCTTTATCTTTTAGCGAATATCCCTTTTCTTCAGGAAGAGATGTTTGCAAAGTAATGAAATATCCTTTTGATTTAGACATTTTTCCACCGTCAAGAATCAAAAACTCGTTATGAAGCCAGTAATTTACCCAAGGTTTTTTGGAACCATCTTTGTTGACAGATTCTTCTTTAGAAAAACTGCTTTCACTTTGGGCAATTTCATTTGTATGATGAACTGGAATATGATCAATTCCGCCTGTATGAATATCAAAATGTTTTCCAAGATACTTCATGCTCATTGCGGAACATTCAACATGCCAACCGGGGTAACCGCGCCCCCACGGCGAATCCCATGTCATTGCTTGATTTTCAAATTTTGATTTTGTAAACCATAAAACAAAGTCATTTGGGTTTCGTTTATTTGCATCTATTACAGAAACTGCACGTCGTCCTGCACCTGCTTTTAATTCATCAAGATTTAATCTAGCAAGCTTGCCATAATCAGCATAAGTTGAAATATCAAAATAAAGGTTTCCGTCAGCAAAATATGTATTACCATTTTTTTCGAGTTTTTTAATCAACTCTATCATTTCTGGAATATGTTCAGTAGCTTTACATTCAACGTTAGGGCGGCGAATGTTCAAAGCATCAATATCGTTATGAAAAACATCTGTATAAAATTTTGCAATTTCAAGAACACTTTGATGACGCTCTTGCGCAGTTTTTACCATTCTATCTTCACCATCGTCAGCGTCGTCAGTTAAGTGGCCGACATCTGTTATATTCATAACATGATTTATTTTATATCCAAGATAAGTCAAAGTTTTACCCAAAATATCCAAAAAAACATATGCTCTAAGATTTCCAATATGAGCATAATTATAAACTGTTGGACCACAACCATAAAAACCGACTTCACCTTCTTTAATAGGTTTAAAATCCTGCATTGTTCGTCCCATTGTGTTATAAAGTCTTAAGCCCATAAAAAACTCCCATAAAAAGTCAATTCAGAAGTTTCAACTTCCGAATTGAGTTTTTACCGCACTTTCGCAATGAAATGAGAAAGTGCGGTAAATAAAAAAGTTTGCAACGCAAACTTGGGAACGAAACCTTTGCCGCCATTTCCGGCAAAGGTTTCGTTCGGAACTCCTATAAAAAGTTACTTGAGAAAACTTCAGTTTTCGATAGGAACTTTTTACCGCACTTTCGCAATGAAATGAGAAAGTGCAATTAATAACCAAGTTTGCAATACAAACTTGG
>JAAYQG010000120.1 GCA_012519415.1 Treponema sp.
AAGTTCCCAAGTTTTTTTACCAGTTAAAATTTGTTTTCCAAACTCTTCTTTAATGATTAATATATCCATATAAAAAACCTCCAAGTGCCCCAGTGCGGGCGTCCACATAACATTTGCTTAACCTGCATTTCCGGCCCGAAGGGCTTGGCGTGGTTTGTGCGTCAGGAGCGAAGCGACAGCACAAAATGTGACAAAGAAAGCAGCAGGTTGAAGCAGTTGTTAGATGCTTCTTCATTTTGATAAACTTCGCTCCCTCTTCGCCGAAGCGCAAGGATGCGCGTAGGCGATTTTCTATTTACCAGATTTTCTCCTATTATCTTCCTTGCAAAGCATTTGGCAATTATCAGAAATTGTCGGACCTCCCTCATGCCAAGGAGTAATATGATCACCTTTCATTTCTTCTATTTCATAATGTTTTTTGCATACAGGGCAAATTCCTTTTTGCTTTTCGTATGCCTCTCTCTTCTGATTAGGACTAAATGCACGTATATTCAAATATTTTTCTTTACGAGTTAATATATATTCATATATTCCTTTTTTATTACCTACATCTTCATCTTCCATTAGTTTTGCAACTTCAGTTTCTATTTTTTTTGAATCGTATTTTGTATCTTTATACGTATTATATAGAAATCCCCAACCAACCCCTTTCATCTCTTTTCTATAATTTGAAAAGACAATCTTTACCCAATTAATTACAGATTGAAAATAGAGCCATAATTCATTTGAATTAGCTTCATGTTGATTTTTTGCCATATACATCTCGATGTTATCATTACTAATCCATTTAATTGCTGTTTCCAAATAATCTTGTCGTATAGCAGTTCCATTTAGATAATCGCTACCAATTCCATAAGCAGGGCATCCAGTCTTGCTAAAATATCTTTTTGCATCTGACACCCATGATCCAGAATAAACTGCATTTCTTAATTCTTGATCCGTTAACTGTTCGCCCGCTATATTGATTGTTTTAAACCACTCAAGCTTTTCACTATCTGTACCACTGCAAAAATAAACCATGAGTTTATAATTTAATAATTGCTCTTTTTCATTGGCTTGCAGATTATGAAAATACCTATCATTAAATGCAAAGTCGCCTTCAATAAATTGGCAAATAGATATTGTGCGTTGCTGTCCATCAATTACTTCAAAATTACCATCTTCTCTAACTGCCCAGTACATTACATTTAATGGGTAATCTTTGGTAATTGAATCAATAACAGCAGCTCTTTGCTTGTCCTTGTAAATGAATTCTCTTTGATAAGGAGGACGAATATCTAGCTTTCCGCTATATCCCATGATACCGTTTTCATTATTATCTTGATAACCTGTTGTGAGTTCTTTGATACTGATTTGCTTAAGCTCGATTATCATTTTATTTAGCTCCTTTTCCTGATTAGAATTCTTCCATATTTTAATTTTCCATTCATATACGGCCCATCTCTTCCAGTTGCTGAAGGAATTCCTGCCAATCCTTTAATATTTCCAGCAATTAAACCTACAATCTCGAATTGTTCTGGATTATATTTGTCAAGAAATGTAATTGGGACACCCATAACGCCATCATAATCTGATGGGATGTCTTTATATGTTGCTACTTCGATAGCGTCATAATTATCATATTTGGGATATTCTTTTTCATTGCCAGAGTATTGCTTATATAGAATTAATTCTTCATGCCGTTTTGAATGATCAAGATTTGTAAACCAAAAAATACTGCCCATGCTAAAGTATTTTTTACCATTTTCAATCTTAATACGTGATTTTGTCTGTATATCATAACCTGGAGGAACTTCGAACCATTTCGTCCCTCCATTATCAACACCTGTCCAAATTTTGTTATCACGAAATAAAGTAAAAATGTCCCGATAAGTAAATGCATTCTGGCTACCAATTATTAAAAACTTTTTTTCGTACTCGATAAGCTGAGCAACATATTCTCGAAATAGTGAAAAAGGAGGATTTGTTACTACAATATCTGCTTCTTTTAAAAGCTCAATGCTCTCTTTACTTCTAAAATCACCATCACCTTTTAAGTATTTAATCCCAATTTCTTCAGGATCAGGAACATTATTACCGCTTTTATCACCATTGTATTCTAAGTAGATTGCTTGTTCAGCTTCGTTTTTACTAAAAAGATCCATCTCTCGATTTTTATAGCAAGTTGTAATTAGTTTTTTTATTCCTAATCTTTCAAAGTTGTATGAAAAATAATGGAAAAAATTACTTACTCGTGGATCGTCACAATTACAAAATACAACTTTATCTTTAAAGTGAGTTTTATAATGCTTTAACTCTTTTTCAATATCCGTTAATTGAGTATAGAAATCATCATTTTTATTTTCTCTAGCTTTACTTAAAGTCTTATTTAAGGTTTCTTTAGTCATCACGCCTCCTATTCTATTAAGCCCGCCATGGATGGCGAGCTTTCTTGGGCGCGAACTATTATAGCATCTCTCTTATTCTTAGTTTAGCGCGCGAAAGCGCGTCCGTCTAACATATCCCCTCCATATCTGCCATAAATCTCTTATACCGGAAAAAGTGCCAGTATAAAATCTACAACGAAATACTTATCTCATTATTATACATGG
>JAAYQG010000121.1 GCA_012519415.1 Treponema sp.
AGACGGATTTCTTTATATAGAAGCATACAAAACAGGCATTGCAGGCTGTTCACTTGGCGTTGGCAGAAACAAAACAGATGAAGCTGTCTTTGCTGATGCCGGCATGATTTTGCACAAAATTTCAGGCGATGAAGTTAGAAAAGGCGACTTAATAATGGAAGTTTTCGGCAAATCGGAAGAAAGTATTGAAACTGCAAAACCTATTTTGAAAAGTGCATTAACTTATAGTCAACAACAAGATGAAAGAATAAAAAAACCACTACTTCTAAAAACAATAACAAACCTTTATGAATAATTATTCCCTCCAGCACCTTGCAGCTTTTGAGATTTTTAGAGGTTCCAATTTTTGCCAATATCCATTATATTTTTATATATGAAAATTTGGAAAAAGAAGGAAGTTTCACGTGAAGTGGTTAAAGAGATTCATGACCGCTACCAATGTGATGCATTAACAGCCGCAATTCTTGCACGACGCGGAATTACAAATGGAAACGATATTCTTTATTATTTAGAAGATGACGAACGATATTTACATAGTCCATTTTGCTTTTCTTCAATGGAAGACGCTGTTGATAGAGTTATAGAAGCTGCCGAAGAAGGCGAAAAAGTTCTTGTTTTTGGCGATAGAGATGCAGACGGAATTACAAGCACAGCAATACTTTACGAAGCATTAAAAGATATGCAAATTGATGTCCGATGGAGAATTCCAACAGGCGACGATCCTTACGGGCTTACAATTCAAGCTGTAGACGAATTTGCGAGTGATTTTGGCACACTAATTATTACAGTAGACTGCGGAATTGCAAACAATGCGGAAATTGCTCATGCAGCAACACTTGGGATAGATGTAATTGTACTAGATCATCACAATCCGCAAGAAGAACTTCCAAGCCCTGCAATAATTATCAATCCAAAAGTACCAAGCTGCAATTATCCTTTCGACGGACTTTCCGGCTGTGGTGTTGCATATAAATTCATAAGTGCTCTTAGATTTTCTAAAAATGAACTTTACAAACAGCAAATTTGTCTTTTAAATGTAAGACCATTAAATGATTCATACGTTGTTGAAGCTATAAAAACAGTAAATTGCTGCGAATACGACCGAATAACCGAAACAATTATTCCGAATCTTATTTCCATAACACAAACAAGATTGTTACCTTTTCTTCAAGGTCAGCAAATTTTTGTATGGGACGAACCACTTCAGAGAAAACTTCTTTCAAAAGCTTTTGGCAACGGTGTTGAATTTAATATGCTTGATATAAGACCTGAAATATCAAAAATAATGCCAAGTCTTGCAAATATAAGTTTATTAAGACTTGCTCCAATGTCTAAAATTGCAAAATTTTCAGAAAAGGAAACTTCCGAACTTGATGCTTTTTTCAATATTTTTGTTACATTTGTTCTAAAGAAAATTGCATTATATTCACCAAGAGATAAGTTAGATTTACAGCTTGTATCTTTATCAACACTTGCAGATTTAATGCCATTAAAAAATGAAAACCGTATTCTTGTACGCATTGGATTAAATGCTATGAACAGTGGAAAAATCAGACATGGCTTATCCGAGCTTTTTGCGCGCCAAAACATGATTGGCAAGCAGTTTGGAACAACAGATTTGACATGGAATATTACTCCGGTTTTAAATGCAGGCGGCAGACTTGGTCAACCTGAAACTGGCGTTGAATTATTTCTTGAAAATGATCCTCTAAAGCGTTCTGAACTTGCTGATAAAATGATTCAGTTCAATAAAGAACGTAAGCAACTAGGACTTGATGTCTGGCCTTTAGTTGAAAAATCCGCATACGATTCGTTTGCAGAATATAATCAAAATTTTGCCGTTGCTGTAGATGAACATATTCATCGCGGTGTAACAGGCATTCTTGCTACAAAACTAATACAGTATTTTAAGGTTCCATCTATTGTAATTGCATTCATTGATGAAGAAAATGCCGTCGGTTCAATTCGTTCTACGCGCGGATACGATGTTACTTCTTTACTTGAACAATGTGCAGAGTTTCTTACAAACCATGGCGGTCATGCTTATGCAGCAGGTTTTAGTCTTGAAAAGAAAAATATACAATCATTTTTAGAATCCGTAAAACGAATTGCAAGCACTATTGAGTTTTCTCAAAATGCAGATGAAGAAATTATTGAAATTGATGCGGAACTACCGCACAGCTATATGACACCCGATTTGCTTAATTTAGTTGATCGTTTTGAACCGTATGGGGAATCAAATCCATGTTTATGTTTTATATCAAGAAATTTAAAAATTATTAGTGCAGATATTTTAGGCAAAATTGAAGCAAAACATCTAAAGCTCACCCTTAGTGCCGGAAGTTATAAATGGCCTGCACTTTATTGGAATGCTGCAGAAAAGCTAAAAACGGAATTCGATATAGGAGATTCAATTGATGCGGTTTTTACAGTCGGAAGAAACTATTTTAACGGCTCAGAAACAGCACAACTTATAATTACAGATATTCAGAAATCTGATATATAAAAGAATATTTTTGAACATTTTGTTTGTTGAATTGAAGTTTATATCGCAAACCTTTTTATTAACTTTTTATGGGAGTTGCAACGAAAACTTTGCCGGAAATAGCGTCAAAGTTTTCGTTTGCAAGTTTGCGTTGCAAACTTTATTATTGATTGTGCTTCCTCACTGCGTTGCGGAAGCACGTAAAAACTCAATTCGGAAATTGAAATTTCCTCATCGAGTTTTTATAGGAGTTTTAACGAAAACTTTGCCGAAGATAGCGTCAAAGTTTTGATTTGCAAAGTTTGCAGCGCAAACTTGGTTATTTAATTGCACTTTCTCATTCCATTGCGAAAGTGCGGTAAAAAGTTACCTTCGAAAACTGAAGTTTTCTCAGTAACTTTTTATAGGAGTTGCAACGAAAACTTTGCCGGAAATGGCGTCAAAGTTTTCGTTCTCAAGTTTGCGTCGCAAACTTGTTTATTAATTGCACTTTCTCATTTCATTGCGAAAGTGCGGTAAAAAGTTACCTTCGAAAACTGAAGTTTTCTCAGTAACTTTTTATAGGAG
>JAAYQG010000122.1 GCA_012519415.1 Treponema sp.
TAGCAAAACGCCGAAGTTTGCGGCGAGCGCAAACTACAAGGCTTATGTGTCGGTTGGGTTTATTATAAAATTTTGGGTTTATTCTAGTGAAACGGTCAGTTTTTCGTGGGTGAAAATTTGGGGACCGGAGTGTAGTAGGAATTAAGTTGCAAATTTTAGATTGCTCCGGTGAAAACGTCTTTGTGTGTTATTGGATTTTTATGTTGGCTTTGGAATTATTTATCAATCGCGATTCCATGAATCATTTAGATAATAAGCCCAAAGACCATATCGTTTTTGATCTTGTGCTGTTACACCTGCGTATATTGCGCCGGAATCTAGTGTCCAGAAAGAATCTTCGATAATACCTGCTCCTGCAAGTTGTTCGCCGTTTTTATGTGGATTAGGTGTTGATGTATTTGTTCCATCTAAGGAAATGCGGTGATAGCCTGAACTTGATGTAGCAACGAGTATGTAGTCTTTTCCTAGTTCTCTATAAAATGCTAAACCTGTGATTTTCCCGTTTTTAGATTCTGTTAATGGCACTGGAATAGAAGTGCCGTCTGAACATATGATTGAATTGACTGGATTATTTTTATTTTTAGAATTTTCATCTTTTGCAAAAGAAGAGTGGTTGCCGTCAAGATCAACACGGAAAGTTCTTGTATTTGAAAAATCTGAAACAGCAAGATATGTTTGATAAAATTCTGTTCCGCCGCTACCTTTTGCAGCACTTGCTATATCCGATTTGCCTGTTGATGTTGGTGCTGATGTGCCATTAAGCTTGTAAGTTGCTCCCCCAGAAGTTTGGCTTCCATAAAGTGTTACAAAAGCTTCTCTTCCGCTACTGTAAGATTGATTATCAAATATTACATCAGGATTGCCTGTAAGTGTAACAGCACCTGTTGAACTTCCTTGTAAAACATATAATTTTCTATCTGAACAATTATCTTGAGGATTTGTCTTTGAATATGTAAGTACATAAAGATTGTTATCATCTGCTGCAAGTGCTGCAATAGAACCATCATAATTTGTAGGAAACGCTGCCCATCCTCTTTTAGCATATTTTCCTTTTGTATAGACTGATGAGCCGTTAGTACAATAAAGTGCACCTTTATAATATACTAGCGAGGTTACAGCCCAAGGTACAGTACCTTTGTTTAGTTTTTCTTCTCCTTCTATTGCTGCAAAAATTGCACCATTTGAAGGACCGCCGCCGCAGCTTGAAAATAAAATAACAAATACTGATGTAAAAATAAAAAAGTTTTTGAATATTTTTTGTCTGTTCATAATATATTTCCCTAAAGTTCTAAAAATGATATCTAATGCTTAAACCTGCTTCAACAGTTGTGCCAAAGCGGTTGTTTTCTCTATGTCCAATGTAATATTGTGGTATGAGATAAGTGCCAAGAGTAACACCTACAGACCATTCTGAATGAGTTCTGTAGAAAAGACCTATTTCCGGTTTTGCAATAGGACCAAAATAAAATCTTGTTAAATAAGATTGTAATGCAATTCCTGCTGAAAAGGAAATTGGAATTTCGTATCTACCAATTGAAAGATTTAATGTGCCTTTTGCCATAAGCGGAACATTATAGAAAACATTACTACCTCTTGTTTGGTGATAGTTAAAGTTAATGTTGCCGCCTATAGAAAAAAGTGAATCGATAAAAAAATTGTAACCAATTGAAATATTTCCGCCCCAGTTTAAATTGCGTGGCGAAAGTGCATAGTTTCCGGCAAGACCAACTTGAATAGATTGATCTCCATATGTATTAATTTGATATGCGCCGACAGAAAAATCCGGCTCTTTGAAGTCGTTATCTTCGTTTCCCCAGTCTTCATCTGCATCTCCCCAATCATCTTCTGTTTCAGGGATTTCAAAAGAATCATTCGCTGTATCTTCATCTGAAGCACCAAAAACACTGTCAGACTTACTCCAGTCATCATTGGTGATATTAAAAGATTGAGAAAAAGTAGCTGCAAATGTGAAAAAAATTAAAAAGCACAAGCTTAAAAAACGTTTCATAAATCCTCTTTTTATGAGCAATTTTTTTAGACAAATCCATGTTTGCTTTAGGATTTCTGCAATTTTTTGAAATTGTTATGGATAAAAATGCAGAAAACAAGTACACTACATTCACTAAAACAGTAGTGTTAAATACTATAGCGTATTTTTCATTTTGTTGTCTATGGAAACAACTACTAAAATTATGCCATTTTTTATGTATAAGGTTAACAGTTGAAGTCTTTAGACGGTTACATTTTTGAAAAATATTATTACGGGAGTTTTTATGAGTGCAGTAATTATTGATGGATTTAAGATAGCATCAGATGTTCGCCACCTTGTTGCTGAAAAAACAGCAGCACTTGTTAAATCTGGAGTATATCCATGTCTTGCAGTTGTTCTTGTCGGCGAAAATCCAGCAAGCGTTTCTTATGTAACAGGCAAAGAAAAAGCTCTTGCTGAAGTCGGTATGAAAGACCGCTCAATTAGGTTGCCGGAATCTACAACAGAAACTGAATTGCTAAAAATTATTGAAGAACTTAATGAAGATTCATCAGTTCACGGAATTCTTGTACAACTCCCGCTGCCAAAACATATAGATGAAAACAAAGTTATTATGGCAATAAAACCTGAAAAAGATGTAGATGGTTTTCATCCGATTAATGTTGGAAACCTTGTAATTGGTCGTAAATCGTTTCTTCCATGTACGCCGCACGGCATTATTGTCCTTCTAAAAATAATGGGAATAAAAACAGACGGAGCGCATGCCGTTGTTGTAGGGCGTTCAAATATAGTTGGAAAACCAGTTTCATTACTGCTTGCTCGTCGAGAAACTAATGCCACTGTAACTATATGCCACACAGGTACAAAAGATTTAGCTTCAATTACTCGTCAAGCTGATATTTTAGTAGCAGCAGTTGGAAAACCAAAAGTTATTACAGCCGATATGGTTAAAGCCGGTGCTGCTGTAATTGATGTTGGTGTAAACCGTATTCCTGATGATACAAAAAAAAGCGGTTTCAGCCTTGTTGGTGATGTTGATTTTGAAAACGTAAAAGAAATAGCTTCTTATATAACACCTGTTCCAAAAGGTGTTGGTCCTATGACAATAGCAATGCTTATGCAGAATGTTTTAGAGGCTGCAACTCAATGGCAGAGTTAAAAATGATTGATATGCAAAAACAACAAGACGACAGAGAAATTCCTTTACAGAAAGTAGGTGTAAAGAATTTGCAATATCCCGTTCATGTTTTAGATCGCAAAAACCACACACAGACAACATCTGCTGTTGTAGATTTGTATGTCAATTTGCCGGAACATTTTAAAGGCACACATATGAGTCGCTTTGTTACTGTTTTTCATAAATACCACGAAAATCTATCCATGCGGCATTTTCTACTCATGCTTGAAGAAATACGCACAACCTTAAATGCAGCAGAAGCTTTTGGCACGCTACGCTTTCCCTTCTATATTGAAAAAAAATCACCAGTAACTGAACAGTGCGGCATGATGGCATATGAATGTATTTATGAAGGAACTGTTCGTCAAAGTGAAAATCGTCGTGACGGCGAAAAAAAATCTGAATTTTTTGTAAGTATTAGTGTGCCGGTAACAACGCTTTGTCCTTGTTCTAAGGCAATAAGCGAAAAAGGAGCTCATAATCAGCGCGGCATTGTAACTGTAAAAGTTCAAAATACATCTTTTTTTTGGATAGAAGATATTATTGAACTTATTGAATCTTGTGCCTCTTGTTCTTTATATTCAGTACTCAAACGCGAAGATGAAAAATTTGTAACGGAACAAGCGTATAAAAATCCGCGCTTTGTAGAAGACCTTGTACGCGAAGTTTATATAGGATTACGGGATTTTGCTTCAGGTGAAAAACCACGTGCAGAAAAACCGTTTAGCTGGTTTAGTGTAGAAGCTGAAAATTTTGAAAGCATTCACAATCACAATGCTTACGCATACACAGAATTTACTTAAAAGGGGATGCTGTTGACTTATTTTTTTGAAACATATGGCTGTCAAATGAACAAGGCAGAGTCAGCTGCATTGGAACAACTTTTAATTGCACGCGGCTGGGATGAATCTGCATATGCTGAAACTGCCGATCTTGTTGTTATAAACACATGTTCCGTGCGCATAACAGCAGAAACAAGAATCTATGGCAGACTTGGTTGGTATTCAGCCTTAAAAAAAGAACGCAATGGTGAAAAAATCACAACACATCATAAAACAAACCGCTCATGCAAAGTTCCAGTAAAAAAGCTTACAGTTGTTGTTACAGGCTGCATGGCAGAGCGATTGAAAGACAGTTTGCAAAAAGATTTTCCTGTTGTAGATTATGTTGTAGGAACATTCAAAAAACAGCATTTTCAGGATATTATTGATGCATTAGAACAAAACAGAGAAATTATAAATCTTGAAGAAAATTCTGTTTATTCTTTTGCGCCGCTTTCTTACGAACAAGGTGAATTTCAATCATTCGTTCCGATTATGCATGGCTGCAACAATTTTTGTTCATATTGTATTGTACCATATGTTCGCGGCAGAGAAATTTCTCGTTCGGTTGATGAAATTTTAAAAGAGATTGATATGCTTGGCAAACATTCTGTAAAAGAAATAACTCTTTTAGGTCAAAACGTAAATTCTTATAAATTTGAAGAAGTTTTGCAGGATAATAATGTTCATACTGTTGATTTTCCTGAACTTTTAGAACGAATTGCATTGCATATTCGTGAAACAAAATCTTCTATAGGCTGGGTTCGCTTTATGTCTAGCCACCCAAAAGATGTGTCTGATCGTTTAATTGATGTAATTGCAAAAGAACGTGTTTTCTGCCGCCATATACATCTGCCTGTTCAAAACGGTTCAACATCAGTACTAAAATCAATGAACAGAAAATATACAAGAGAATATTATCTTGAGCTTATAAAGATAATCCGTGAAAAAATTCCGGATGTTTCACTTTCAACGGATATTCTTGTCGGTTTTCCGGGCGAAACCGAAGAAGATTTTGAACAAACTGTTACTCTTATGCAACAAGTGCGCTATGAAGCAGCTTATATGTATTATTATAATCCACGAGAAGGAACAGCTGCTTATAATATGAAAAATCAAATTCCCTTAGAAGAAAAAAAACGGCGTGTCGGAAAAATAATTGATTTGCAGCTTGCTATTACAAAAGAGCAACTTGAAAAACGTATTGGCGAAAAAGTTTTGGTTCTTGTTGAAGCGGAAAGCCGTGATAACAGCAAAGAACTTCTTGGACGAACAGAACGAGATGAGAGAGTTGTTTTTCTTGGGGAAAAATCTTTGATAGGCAATTTTGTTCACGTTTCTTTAGATGAATTGAACGGCAATACTTTTAGAGGAACATTAATAAATGACAATGTTTTAACATAAGTCAGATGTTTCATCTGTACAAAGATAAGAAGTTAGAATTTTTCAAGGCGGATTTTATGGAATTATTCAAAAAAAAGCGGAAAGATAATGCGGAAAATCACTTAAGGGAATCTTTAGCGGACGAAACTGTTTTTGATACGGAAACAACAAAAAAATCTACGAAGATTGAACAAAAGAAAAAAACTGGAAAATTAAATATTCAGTTTAAAAAAGGAGAAACTAAAATGCCATGGCGATTGATAAGATTTGTTTTTGTTTTGTTGGTTGTAGTTATTTTTGCTGCATTTAATGCAGATAA
>JAAYQG010000123.1 GCA_012519415.1 Treponema sp.
AGAAAGTGCAATAAATAATCAAGTTTGCGACGTAACTTGGAAACGCAAACTTTGACGCTATTTTCGGCAAAGTTTGCGTAAAGCTCCTATAAAAGAAAAAATGAAACAGAGATAATTTATGAATGATGTTGTGCTTTTTTTGAAATATACCGCTGTAATGGCAAGCGTTACTTATGCTGTTCGTGCTGTTCCTTTAATTTTGTGCAAAAAGAAAATCGAGAATTTATTTATAAAATCTTTTTTATATTATGTGCCTTATGCGGTGCTTGGTGCTATGACTTTTCCGGCTATTTTTTTTGCAACATCAAATTTTATAACAGCACTTGCAGGTTGTATTACGGCACTTATTTTTGCATGGTTTGAAAAAAGTTTATTGACTGTTGCTGTGTGTGCTTCTTTTGCAGTTTTATGTGCAGAAGCTTTGCTATATTTTTTATGATGCCAAGTAAAATATTTGCTTGTTTGTAATTTTCCGATTTATTCATGCTTTGTTCGAATAAGTTGTTGATTTGTATGGAATTATATGGAATGTTCAGCCTGTCGCGATGGGTTCATTTATAAAATAAAGGAGAAATCTTATGGGTGGATTATTTGGAGTTGTTTCAAAACAAAATTGTGTGCTGGATTTGTTTTTTGGAATTGATTATCATTCTCATCTTGGTACACGACGTGGTGGTATGTCAACATACGGCAATGGTGCGTTTCAACGTGCTATTCATAATATAGAGAACTCTCCATTCCGTACAAAATTTGAAAAAGACGTTGATGAAATGACAGGCAACATGGGTATCGGTTGTATTTCCGACAATGAACCGCAGCCTCTTTTAGTTCATTCGCATTTAGGCAGTTATGCAATTTCAACTGTTGGAGTTATTTCAAACATTAATGAACTTGTCAAACAAACGCTTGAAGCTGGTGCAACTCACTTTCTTGAAATGAGCGGTGGAAATATTAATGCAACGGAACTTGTAGCTTCACTTATTAATCAAAAATCTTCTATAGAAGAGGGAATTCAATTTGTGCAAGATGTAGTAGAAGGTTCAATAACAATAATTTTGATGACTTCGCAAGGAATATATGCCGCACGCGATAAACTTGGACGTTTGCCGTTGTTAATTGGAAAAAAACAAGATGCGTGGTGCGTTGCTTCTGAAAGTTTTTCTTATATAAATCTTGGATATGAAGATGCAAAAGAGCTCGGCCCTGCCGAAATTGTTTTTATAAGTATGTCAAATGGCATAGAAGTTCGTCAGCCGCCAAAAGAAAAAATGAAAATCTGTACGTTTTTGTGGATTTATTATGGTTATCCTACAGCAACTTATGAGGGCGTAAATGTGGAAGAAATGCGTTATCGTTGCGGTGAAATGCTTGCAAAACGTGATGCGGCTAACGATGAAATAAAACCCGACATTGTAGCAGGTGTTCCCGATTCTGGTATTGCACATGCTATTGGTTATGCAAATGCTTCAGCTGTTCCGTTTGCGCGCCCATTTATCAAATATACTCCTACATGGCCACGCTCGTTTTTGCCGCAAAATCAAGTACAACGCAATTTGATTGCGCGCATGAAACTTATTCCTGTGCATAAGTTGATTAAGGGAAAAAAGCTTTTATTGATTGATGATTCTATTGTTCGCGGTACACAGCTTAGAGAAACTACAGATTTTCTTTATCAGAGTGGTGCTCAAGAAGTTCATGTTCGCCTTGCTTGTCCTCCGTTTTTGTTTGGTTGCAAATATCTGAATTTTTCACGTACAAGCTCTGAACTTGATTTAATTACAAGACGTATTATCAAAATGCGCGAAGGTGATAATGTTTCAAAAGAAATATTAGAATCTTATGCAGATCCAGACAGCCAAAAATACAAAGAACTTCTTGAAGCAATTTGTCAACAGCTTCATTTTACAACACTTGCATTTCATCGCCTTGATGATATGCTTGAAGCAGTCGGAATTGATCAGTGCAACCTTTGCACATACTGCTGGAACGGAAAAGAAGATTGATATTCACTGTTTATAGATTAATCTTTAAAGATACAAAAGAAACAGCATACCGAATAAGATTGAAGGTTTTTACGCATCTTCAGTTATACATCTAAATATTTTCCTTGCGATTTAAGTGTGTACCAATCAATTTTTTGTGTTAATGCCATAAGGAGAACGACTACAACAAAAAGACCGGTACTGCCTATCAATAATGCATAATCTTCTGCCTGTAAAGCTCCAAAAAGGAAGATATATGAAACTAACTGAATTCCAGCTATAACAAGCCTTCGCTTAAAGTTTTTAAAAACACGGATATATAGAACAATGTAGAAAGACAAACAGCTGCACAAGAAACAAAATAGCTTGTCCAAAAGCTCAAATGTTCAGAATGTAGAAAGTAACAATAAATCTGCCATTTGTTCATTATTTGTCTTCGTTTTTGTCTTTGGCGAAATATTTATCAAATTCTTCATCCGTGCGATCGTATTCATTCGCGCTTTTCATTTCTTCTTCGTAATAAAATTGCTCATTAGACGAAAACGGACGATCCGGAATAATTATCAAACCGACGATATATGCAAATATTATCAGTCCAACGCCTAAAAAGATGAGAATTACGAATGCAAGTCGAACCAAAGTAGGATCGATGTCGAAATATTCAGCAATCCCAGCGCAAACGCCCCCAATCATTTTGTTTTGCGATTTGTATAATCTTTTTGCCATATAAATCTCCTATTGAGTTTTTAGCGCACTTTTAATTAGCAGAATATCACATTAACTGAACCCATTCCGCAATTAATTGAAAAATGGTTTTCTTTTTTTGAAGAATAGTCCGAGCCTATACCGCTTTTTTTGTCTTTATCAAATCGAACTTCTCCCAAAGCAACTTGTGCATCATACGAATAATCTGTTGCAAGACCGTTTACTTCTACTTTTACGCTACCCATTGCACAATCAATTTTTGATTTGCCTGTAAAAGTCCCGCTTGTTTTAATTCTTCCCATTGCACAATGAATATCACAAAATCCGCCGTTAATTCCATTAAACACAAGATTGCCGGCTCCTGCTTCAAGATATGTTCTTGAAGTTGTAACAGAAACGCCTTTTGTAACAAGCGAACCTGCACCGATACTTATTTTTATTGAATCAAGTTTTGCATTTTTTGGAATTGTAACAAGAATGCGCGGATGATAATTTTTGCGGTCTATGCGTTTAAAAAATTGCAAACATGAAAATTTCCGCTTGTTGTCGATTGTGAGTATTCCATAAGGCGTAACTTTGCATTGAAGATTACGGTTTTCCATTCCTCTTGTTTCAACAGAGTAACGCTCGTCAGGTATGATTACTACTTCAGCAGCTCCAAAAGAAAAATCCAAAGCTCGTATGTCTTTTTCTTCAAAAACAAAAGAGCGTCCGCTTGATGAAGTTCGGCGACCAAAATCCGATTGATTTTTTTTATTTTCTGTTCTAGCAGGAACACATGCAAATTTTGCTTTGATTATTTCTGCAAGTTCTTCTGGAGTGCCAAGTTCAGCTATAACAGCTTCGTCATCGTCCGCATCTGCAAAATAATCTTGATAAAACTCAAGTGCTTCTGTTTGTTCTTCTAAAGGAAGTGCCTGAATACATGAGCGTAATCTTGAAAGATATTCATTTCTTGTCATAGTTTCTCCGATTAATTGTGCCTTTTTCAAACTCAAACAATATTCTCGTTTATGCTTTTCAATCTAAAGGCACACCCATAATAATAAAGTCCATCTTTTTACGGAATTCGACCCATTCTTTTCGGAATGAATCAAGCTGAATCATTCCATTTGCTGTTATTTTGTAATAACGCCTGTTTCTGCCCGCATATTCTTGATCGTAAGTTTCTAAAAAACTGTCTTTTTGCAGGCGACGCAACACCGGATACAATGTACTTTCAGAAATTTCCATTATAGTTCGGACATCCTGTGTTATTTTATAGCCATATGTTCCATTTGCTTCTTGTGAAACAACAGAAAGAACAACAGCATCTAACATCGCAGTGCCCGTATTAAAAGCCATCCATTCCTCCTAAAAACTTTGACGTTATTTTTATCAAAGTTTTTATTGTTTATTTCTTTTATATTTTTTAACAAATTAATGCTAATAATATTATTAATGTATTTATACTGTAATAGCTATAATATTATTAGTCAAGATAGTTTTTGTTTTTTATGTTCAAGGTAAAAAATTCGTTGACAATTGAATTATGAAAGTTTAACATCAAACAATATGATACAAAATTATTTGATAATGGATATTGCAATCTTTTTGTGGAGCGTACATAAATGCTGAAAAAAGCACTTGATTTTCTAAAAAAACACATGGGCGCAAAAACTGTAAAAAGTCTTCTTGTTATTTCGGTTTTTCTTGCGCTGCTTGATTTATCGAATGTTGTGTTGCCCGTTTTTGTGGGAAAATTCATTGACGGTATTCAAAATGGCTTGTTCATATTGAGTTTTCCATCAATAATTCTGGGCGTTTATGCTACGGTTTTTGTTTTGCAGAACATTCTGATGTATGTTTACGGAATCAGTCATTATAAGGCAAAAAACAAGCTTCAATCTTCCATTGTAAATTCAATCATAAACTTGAATCCGCTTGACATAAAAAGCAGGGGAGAGGGCTTTTTCGCAGAGCTTATGGAGAATACGATAAATGCCGTAATGAACATTCTTACACCGGTGAGCATAAAAAAACTTTTTCTTTGTTTGCAGAATTTTGCGGTGCTTGCGCTTTTGTTTTTTTATAATGCGGTCGTCGGTTTTGTGTGTCTTGCTGTTCTGCTTTTTTATTTTATTGCTTTTCTTATAACGAATAATCTGTTCTCAAAAGTTCTTTCTGAATTTATCAAAAAATCAAGCGAAAGCACATCCGTCATTTTTGATTTCATCAAGAATAATAAATCACTTGTCGGAAACGACAAAAACATTGATTTTGCAAACCGAAAAATCAAAAAAATTCTTGATACGACTTCTAAAGTTGAGTTCAAGCTTCAATATATTTATGACTTGATTTTCAATTTTCTCGGCAATTTGATTCAGCCTGCCGTAAATCTTTTTATAATCGGATTCTTGGGTTTTCAGGTTGTGTCCGGCAAAGCGTCTTTTGGAAGCCTTGTTGTCTGTGTAACTTATTACAATATGCTCCAGAAAGGACTTTTGAGTTTTCAGGAAATGTCTGAATTGATTTTTCATACGAACGGTGCTCTTGAAACAATCGAAGAATTCCTTGATGACAAAAAACTTCTGAAAAGAAAAAACTGTGTGTGTGATAAAACTGATTATTTCTATAAGTTTCAGAATGTAAGCAAAAAGCTCGGCGAAAAAACAATTCTGGAAAATTTTTCTATTGAAATGAAAAACGGAAAACATTACGCCTTAAAAGGCATTTCTGGGGCCGGAAAATCAACCGTAATAAATCTTCTGCTTGGTTTTGAAAAATCAGATTGCGGAGAAATTGCTTTTTTGAACGATAAAAACAAAATAAATGATGTGTGGCCACTTGAAAAAATTGCATGGTTTTCGCAGGAAGCGCAGATTTTTAACTTGCCTTTGCATGATAACATTTTTTTAGGCGATGATTTTGACAAAGCCGAATACGAAAGCTTAAAAGCTTTGCTAAATCTTGAAACGCTTGAAAACAGAAATCTTGGCAGCAACGGCGAGCATATTTCTGGCGGAGAAAAGCAGCGGGTTATGCTCGCAAGGTTTTTTCATGAACTTAAACATAAAGACTATTTTGTTATAGACGAAGGATTTATCGCTGTTGACAAGGCGCTTAAAACTAAAATGCTTGAAATGACTTTTGAAGCTGTCAAAGGCAAAACAGGTCTTTGCATAAGCCATGACGATGAAGTTTTATCTTTTTTGACAGATTGTGAAATTTCGGTTTAGCTTGTTGGCGGCTGGATTCGTTCTAATTTTATTGCTTTTGAAGTTGTGCTTGTGTAGCCGTCTATGCTTATTGTTACTGGTGCGAGCGTAAGTGTTTCTTTTGTTTCGCTTCCGTTTTTTGTTGTAACGAAACTCGGAAGATAATAGCCGTCAAGGAATTTTTCTTCGCCGAAAGACTTAAACTGCAATAATGTCGTTCCTTTTATTCTAAGCGAAGTTAATGCGCCTCTTGTGGTCCATAATTCGTTTGTAGCTGTATATTGCCCGTTTTTAATTGTAACAGACATATTTGTATTTGTAGTCCATATATGGCTAGTTGTTTCTATTCGTTTAAGTATTTCTAAATCAAAATCTTGCTGTTGACTGCTAAGTGATTGCATATTGATTTTTTTGTAAGTTCCATCCCACAATGTTTCTTGTGTAATTGGCATTTTTACATCGTCATTTACTTTGACTTTTATTTCATCTATATCATTTAGCGTAACATCAAATCGTCTTATAAGATTTGTTACATATGTATTTATCATAGTAAGATTTGCGCTGTTTTTTCTAAGCGATGTAGTATTCCATCTGTAAATTTCTTGTATTGTGTCTGCTGAAAAAACAATTTCTCGTTTTGCTGCGTTAAAATAAATACAGCGCAAATTTGAATCATCTGCTGAAGTTTTGTACCAAAGTCCGTCTAAAAAATTTTCAAATGTTTCTTCTGTTCCGTCTTGTATTTTTTGTAATTCAGCTGCTGCAATTTTTTTGCCTGCAACACGGGTTTCTGAAACTTTCACATATTTTTCTTCCGTTCTGTCCCAGTCATACATTGTTTGAATCTGGTCTAAAGAATCTCCGCTTTTTGATGAGTCTGAACTATAAACCCAAATTGGAAAACTTTCGCCTTGTGTTTGCGAAAAAGAATATGGGTCGCTTCTTTGAAGCTGTTGTATAAAAATTGTTGCATCTGCTGTAAAATCTGCTATTTTGTTATATTTGAATTTTTTCTCTTTTGTGTCGGGCAAGTAAACAGAAAGAACTGTTTCAGCTTTTTCATTTAGACCGGTGAATGTCAAAGCATTGATATGGTCGCCTGTCATATCTAAAACGGAAAATGAAAATGTGCTTGGTCGTGTAATTTTTGTATCTATTTCGCTTTTTCGTTCATATATTTTAGTTTTTGGATTGTAAATTCCTGTTACTAAATGAATTGAAGGGGAGCCGCTCTTTCTTATGCTTATAATTTGGTCATCAAATGCATCGTTGTTCATGTCTATTGAAAGCGCACTCAAAAGTGCTTCCCAAGATTGAAGCTCAATCAACGATGATTGAAGTTCAGTTTCTGTTTCTTCTGCGATTATTTCCTTTGTTTCAGGAATTGTTTGTTGTACGTTCGGTTTTACAACTTTAGCACGAATTGTATTGTATTCCGGTTCTTTTGGGTTTTTATATGTGTATGCTGCAAAAATTATTATTGATACTGCGGTTAATGCAAAAGAAATAGTGGTAAATCGTTTCATTTGTTCAATAATATCAGGTTTTATATGAATTCTTCAAGGTATTTATCAACTAAACGTAACAGCTAATATCGCTTTTATGGTGGAAATGTTATTGACATTCAAGCTTGTCTTTTCATAAAATGAGTCATTATGACAGCTGATGAATTGCGTTCCAAATACATTGCTTTTTTTAAAAGTAAAGGTCATGTTGAAATTTCAGGTAAATCCCTTATTCCAGAAAATGATCCGTCTGTTTTATTTACAACAGCGGGTATGCATCCGCTAGTTCCATATCTTCTAGGTGAAAAGCATCCTGCAGGAACTCGTCTTACAAATTATCAGAAATGTGTAAGAACAGGGGATATAGATGAAGTTGGTGATTCAACCCATTTGACTTGCTTTGAAATGCTCGGTAACTGGTCTTTAGGTGATTATTTCAAAAAAGAATCAATTGCATTTTCTTATGAATTTTTGACAAGCAAAGATTGGCTTGCTCTTGATCCGCGAAAAATTTCTGTAACTGTATTTGCCGGCGATGAAAATGCTCCGCGCGATGATGAAGCCGCTCAATTTTGGATTGATAATGGAATTCCTGAAGATAAAATTGCATACCTTCCTGCCGTTGATAACTGGTGGGCAGCAGGTCCTACAGGTCCTTGCGGTCCGGATACGGAAATCTTCTATTGGGTCGGCGAAGGCATTCCGCCAAAAAATTCAAACAAAGCTACAGATAGCAAAAATTGGATGGAAATTTGGAATAATGTTTTCATGCAGTATAATCGCATAGATGAAAAAACTCTTGTTCCGCTTCCTAAGCAGAATGTTGATACAGGCATGGGACTTGAACGTACAAATTGCATTCTTCAGGGTAAAACGAGCGTTTATCTTACAGAAGTTTTCAAGCCTATTATTGATACAATAGAAAAACTTTCTAATTATTCTTATGGTTCAGATTCTGAAAAAGATAAAAGCGTGCGTATTATTGCCGATCACAGTCGCTCGTCCGTGTTTATTTTGGGCGATCAAAAAGGTGTTTTGCCAAGCAATGTCGGTGCTGGTTATGTTCTTCGCCGCTTAATTCGTCGTGCGGTGCGTCATGGGATGAAGCTTGGCATTGATAATTCATTTCTTGCTAAAATTGCTGAAACCGTTATTGAAAATTTTAAGTCTGCGTATCCTGAACTTGAAGAAAACAGGGAAAAAATTTGCAATGAGCTTACTGCTGAAGAAAACAAATTTAGAGATGCATTAAAAAAAGGCGAAGCGGAATTTCAAAAACTTTTGCCTAATCTTATGAAAAATCCCAAAAAGGAAATTTCTGGAAAAGTTGCATTCCGTCTTTATGATACTTTTGGTTTTCCGCTGGAACTTACACAAGAACTTGGAGCAGAAAACGGTTTTACCGTTGATGTAGATGGCTTTAAAGAAGCAGAACGCAAACATCAAGAGCTTTCTCGAACTCAAAGTGCAGGCACTTTTAAGGGTGGTATTGCTGAACGTTCTGAAATTACAACAAAATATCATACTGCTACACATCTTTTGCATGCTGCTTTACGTCAAGTTTTGGGTTTTCATGTTACACAAAAAGGTTCTAATATTACAGAAGAACGTATGCGCTTCGATTTTTCTCATCCTAATCCAATGTCAAAAGAAGAATTGCAGCAAGTAGAAAATATTGTAAATGAGCAGATAAAACGTAACCTTCCGATTAAAATGGAGATTATGAGTTTAGATGATGCTAAAAAGAGTGGAGCAACTGCTCTTTTTGGAGAAAAGTATGAATCAAATGTTAAAGTATATACGATTGGTGATTTTTCTAAAGAAGTCTGTGGCGGGCCTCATGTTGAAAACACCGAAAATCTTGGAACATTTGTTATTCAAAAGGAACAGTCTTCATCTGCAGGTGTTCGCAGAATAAGGGCTGTTTTGAAATAAATTGAAGCTGTAGTTTTGCAGTTTCTTGCAAATTAGAAGTTCCAGTTTGTAACTTTTAGTTTTATATTTTGTTTAGAGTAAAGCGGTCTTAGTTTATTGTGGGCAGCTTTGTTTTTTATTGATTAAAGAAAGAGGTTTTTAATGAAAAAAAATATTTTGTTGAGTGTTTTTTTTGTTGCAACA
>JAAYQG010000124.1 GCA_012519415.1 Treponema sp.
CCGGCAAAAATCGGCTTGTTATGTAGCGATTGCTTAATGTGGCAGCCGCAACAAGTGCTTCGTCTTTTATGCGTACTCCATGGTGAACTTCGTATTTTTCTTGAAGTCCACGAAGAATTGCGATAGTATCTTCAACAGTCGGTTCAGAACAGTAAATTTGCTGAAACCTACGCTCTAATGCGGCATCCTTTTCGATATATTTGCGGTATTCATCTAATGTTGTAGCACCGATACATCTTAATTCTCCGCGTGCAAGTGCCGGTTTTAAAAGATTGCTTGCATCCATTGCACCGCTGCCGCTTGCGCCTGCACCTACAAGCATATGTAGCTCATCTATAAACAAAATAATGCCACCAGCTGCTTTTTGCACTTCGTTTATTACAGATTTCAATCTCTCTTCAAATTCGCCTTGAAATTTTGCGCCTGCAATGAGTGCACCTAAATCCAGCGCAAGAAGTTTTTTGTTTTTCAAGCTGTCTGGAACATCTCCTGAAACAATCCGTCGTGCAAGCCCTTCAACAATGGCAGTTTTACCAACGCCCGGTTCTCCAATAAGCACCGGATTGTTTTTGGTGCGGCGGCTGAGAACTTGCATTACACGTCTAATTTCATCATCTCTTCCTATAACAGGGTCTATTTTTTCTTGTTTTGCAAGAGCCGTAAGGTTTCGACAATATTTTTCAAGACTTTGCATTGTAGCTTCCGGATCTTGTGTTGTAACACGATCATTGCCGCGCACTTCTTTTAATGCGGAAAGAATATCGTTTCTGTTTACACCGTTTTTTTCAAGCAATTCTGAAGCTCTATCTCCTGACTGAATAAGTGCCAAAAGAATATGTTCAACTGAAAGATATTCATCTTTTAATAAAGATGCTTCTTTTTCAGCTTTTGCAAGAACTTTTGCTGTTTGTGGCGAAATAGAAATTTGCACATTTCCATGCATTTTCGGACTTTGCCCGACAAGTGCTTTTGTTTCTAAAATTAATTTGTCTATAGGCACTCCAATACGCTTAAAAAGCGGTGGAATTATGCCGTCTGTTTGTTCAAGCAACGCATACAAAAGATGCGCTGTGCCTACTTCACTGTGATCTTCTTGTTGTGCAAGAATTGTCGCATTGCGTAACGCTTCCTGCGCTTTTAGTGTATATTGTTCGTAATTCATATATCTAAAATACGATTTTTTTTATTCAACGGCAAGAAAATATAGTTCGCTATTGGTTTGAATGTACATTTTGGAATTGTGTTGCAACATCCTAAATTTTTATGCAAGTGCGAGTGCATAATTTGCTCGATACAATCTCAAAGCTTTGTCAAAGCTTTGATAGAAAATCTTTGAAAACTATTTAAGTTTCTGTTACTATTTAAGGATAATTTTAAAGCAGTAAGTTTTGAATATTTTGCAGAAACAAACAAGGTTAAATTAGAATGAAATTATTCCGAAAAGATTTTTTATTTTACAAAAAAGTTTTTACGCTAGCATTGCCGATAGCACTGCAAAGCTTAATATCTATCGGCATAAATATGCTTGATACAATAATGGTTGGAAGTTTGGGCGAAAATGCATTATCGGCAACATCTCTTGCAAATTCATTTATCAGCATTTATCACATTTTTTGCATGGGGCTTGGAATGGGTGCTTCTGTTCTTGTTGCTCGCTATTGGGGTATGAAAAATGCACACGACGGACAAGAACAAGCAGCTTCAAAAGCGTTAAAACAGACAGTTTGTTTAATGCTTAGGTTAACTTTGTTTTTGGCTACAATATTTGCTTTTTTAACATTGGTAATGCCCGAAACTCTTATGAAAATGTATACAACAGAAAACGAAATAATCATGCTTGGAAGTGTTTATTTTCGCTGGTCGGTTATTACATATTTTTTTATGGGAACATCTCTTGTTTCTACGATTGTTCTACGTAGTGTAGGGCAGGTGAAATTTCCGCTTTATGTTTCTATTGGGGCTTTTTTTGTAAATATGCTTGCAAATTATACATTTATTTTTGGAAATTTCGGTGCACCACGATTAGAAGTTGCGGGTGCCGCATTAGGAACGCTTTTTGCCCGATTTTTTGAAGCTGCAACAATTTTAAGTTATTTGTTTTTCAAAGATAAAAAAATTCAGTTTAAAATAAAAGACTTGTTTATTAAGACAAATTCTATTTTAAGTGAATATATAAAAATTTCTATTCCCGTTCTTATAAGCGATGCAATTCTTGCGCTTGGAAACAATTCCGTAGCAATGGTAATTGGAAGACTTGGTGCCATTTTTGTTGCTGCAAACGCAATCACAAGCGTTACGCAACAGTTAAGCACTGTTGTTATACAAGGCGTAAGTCAAGCCGGTGCAATTTTTACAGGTCAAACATTAGGAGCCGGTCAGCGTGAAAAAACAATGCAACAAGGCTGGATGTTTTTAGGATTAGGACTTGCACTTGGTACTGTTTCCGCTTTGTTTATAATGAGTTTTTCAAATTTAATTATTGGAACATACAATGTTAGTGCAGAAACTGTAAAAATTGCAAAGCAGCTTATGAACGCAATAAGCTTTATAATTGTTTTTCAGGCAACAAACAGCATTATGACAAAAGGAGTTCTTAGAGGTGGCGGCGACACAAAAATGCTTATGCTCACAGATAACATTTTTTTATGGATTATTTCAATTCCTCTTGGAATATTAGCAGGTTTTGTATTTAAATTACCCGCATTTTATATTTATGTTTTTCTAAAAGCTGATCAAATTGTAAAAACAATCTGGTGTGTGTGTCGCCTAAAAAGCGGAAAATGGATTAAAAAAATTACACTAGGCAAAAACTAAAACAAAAATTCATTGCTCACTATATGGAACGTAAGGCGGTTTCGGTACTTGAACCTTCAAGCGTTTGTTCGCTTGTCAAAACCTTCTGCCATGAATCAATTAACCGTTCAAGCGACCATGCCGCATTTGCAGGACTTGTCGAAGGTAGAAGAACAGCTTCCATGTTCAGTAAATTTTTTTGATATTTATTAAAATAACTCCATGCAGTTTTTCCGTTGCAAACAATCTGCGAAACTTTTGAGTTTTCTATAATCGGCAGAAGGTTCGTCGGTTCAACATTTTTAATGCTTGAATCGCTCGAACCAATTATATTGCAGCTAAAAATAGTATCCCAAAGTGCCAGGTGATTTTTCAGAATCAATGATTTTTTTTCTTCTGTGCCGAACGGAAATTCTTCGCTAAAAACCGCCGAAATTACTTTCCAAAATCGATTTTGCGGATGTCCATAAAAAAACATCTCTTCCCTCGACTTTATCGACGGCAAACTCCCCAAAATCAAAATCCGAGAATCTTCATCATAAAGCGGCAAAAAAGGATGCGTTATATGTTTGTATCCCATAATAATTTAAGAAGTTTGCACAAATCAGACATTAAATTTAAAGAAAATCACATCCCCGTCTTGAACGATATATTCTTTGCCTTCAATGCGGTATTTTCCTGCGGCTTTGATTTCCACTTCGCTGCCGTATTTTACCAAGTCATCAAAAGAATAAGTTTCCGCTTTAATAAAGCCTTTCTCAAAATCAGTGTGAATAACGCCTGCGGCTTTTGGAGCTGTATCTCCTGCATGAATTGTCCATGCACGACATTCGTCTTGCCCTGCCGTCAAGAATGTGCGAAGTCCCATAAGGTGATACGCAGCTCTTGAAAGTGTTGCAAGACCGCTTTCTTTTAAACCAAGCTCTCCTAAAAACTCAAGCCGCTCTTCTGCACTGCTCATTTCTGCAAGTTCCGCTTCAAATTTTCCGCAAATAACAACAACATCAGAATCTGATTCTGCTGCAATTTTTTTTACAACATCAACATAAGCATTTCCGTTTCGCACGCCTTCTTCATCAACATTGCAAACATACATCATCGGTTTCATCGTAATAAGATGACAATCATAAAGTGCTTCTTTCTCTTCTTCGCTCAATTCTGCAATTCGGGCAGCTTTTCCATTTTCAAGCAAAGGTTTAACTTTATTTAACGCACCTAAAACAACTGCGGCTTTTTTCTGTTCATCTTTGCCCATAACACGACTTGCTCGCTGCGCTTTTTCAATGCGTTTGTTTACCGTGTCAAGGTCAGCAAAAGCAAGTTCAATATTGATTGTTTCAATATCGTCGGCGGGGTCAATTTTATTATTTACGTGAATAATATCAGCATTTTCAAAACAGCGGACAACATGAGCGATAACACCAACTTCCCGGATATTTGCCAAAAACTGATTGCCCAAGCCTTCGCCTTTTGATGCGCCTTTTACAAGTCCTGCAATATCAACAAATTCTACTGTTGCGGGCACTTTTCTTTTTGTCTGGAATTTTTCAGCAAGAAAATCCAGACGTGAATCCGGCAAATCTACAATACCGATATTCGGATTTATTGTACAAAACGGATAGTTTGCCGCTTCTGCCGGTGCAGAAGTTAATGCTGAAAAAATAGTTGACTTGCCGACATTCGGTAGTCCTACAATTCCACAATTTATAGCCATTATGATTTCCTTGTTAAGTGAAGTTCTGGAATTATAATGAACTTATGTAGAGGTTGCAACAGCACGATAAGCTTCAGCCTTGAAAAACAACCTCGACCTTGTCGACAAAAAGCTGGAAAACTATAAAAATTTATCAATTAAAAGATAGCAATTATTCGGACAATGTGATATACTCATTTTGTCTGCAATTTCTTTTGTGATAACATTTTTGCTTATTTATCACGTATTACAGACTTTAAAAAGTGTCTGATTTTTTTTAGGGTAGTGATTTTTATATGTTACAAAAGAATGTGTTGACAAAAAAAGAGATTCGTGTAGAATCTTCGCAACTTCGCAACTTCGCAACTTCGCAACTTCGCAACTTCGCAACTTCGCAACTTCGCA
>JAAYQG010000125.1 GCA_012519415.1 Treponema sp.
AATCTACTCCTAAAGAATTATTACTGTTTGCATAACTACACTATATAACCACCTATATTTTATGATATAATCGAACCTCTGGAGGAAACAATGGCTAAACGAGAGGCAAATACCGACCTTTGGGTTTACGATATGCTCAAAGATGTAAGCTTGGATAAAAAATTTTCTGCTCAAGGAAGTACAATTAAAGAAATAGATGAAGCCCTTTCTACAGCTTCAAAAAGAGGCACGGGAAAAGTAGGTTTCCCCGAATATGTTGGTGTAGTAAAAGATTTTTTAATTGTTATTGAAAACAAAGTCGATACCGCAAAACATATAGACCGTGATGACAATGGACTTATAAAAGACGATGTAAAATCCGTAACAGATTATGCTGTAAATGGAGCATTGTTTTATGGGCTTCATTTAAGTGCCAATACTTCCTATAAAAAAATTATCGCAATTGGAATAAGCGGGAATGAGAAAAATCACAACATCAGCCCTATTTTTGTTGATGAAAGAGGTGGCTACAGGGAGTTAAAGGAACTTGAAACATTTGTTTCCTTTAGAGAAGATAATATTACCGAATACTACGAAAGAGAAATCTTAGAATGTAAAACAGATGAAAATTTAAAAACGGAAGAAGTCTTAAAAATCGCAAAGGCACTCCATGAAGATTTGAGAAATTATGGCAACTTAGAAGATAAAAACAAACCTCTCGTTGTATCAGGCATTTTGCTTGCACTATCGGAAATAGGACATAATAATTTTAATATTGACGATTTAGTAGGCGATAAAATAAATACTGACGGCGGGAAGATATACAAGGCTATTCAGGATAGTTTAAGACGTGCCAATGTAAGCCCTGAAGTTAAAAGAGATAAACTTCTTAGCGAATTTAACATCATCAAAAACAGCAATAAAATCAATGAAATCGACAAGACATTAGGCAAGACTCCTCTCAAGCATTTTACAGAAATACTTTATCAGAATATTTTTACAAACATAAAATATAACAGTTCCGCAGAGGATTATATCGGGCTGTTTTATGGCGAGTTTATGAGTTACAGCGGCGGAGACGGACAGACTCTCGGAATTATTTTAACTCCAAAACATATAACCGAATTATTTTGCGATTTACTTGATTTAAAGCCTGAAGATAATGTTATTGACCCATGCTGTGGAACAGGCGGTTTTCTTATTGCAGCTATGCATAAAATGCTTTCACAAACTAATGACGCAGAAGAACAAAGAAGAATAAGGCAAGACCAACTGTTTGGAATTGAAGAACAGCCGTATATGTTTACAATAGCGACAACTAATATGATTCTTAGAGGCGATGGCAAGAGCAACCTTGAAAATCAAGACTTTTTCGCCCAAAACCCAAGCAAGCTGCAATTAAAAGGTTGCACGGTTGGTATGATGAATCCTCCGTATTCTCAAGGCTCAAAACAAAATCCGAAACTTTATGAGATAAATTTTACCGAAACACTTTTAAAATCCGTAGTTGAGGGAGCAAGAGTTGCCGTTATCGTTCCTCAATCGACTTTTACCGGCAAGACTAAAGAAGAACAAGCAATTAAGAACGCTATACTAAAAAAACATACTTTGGAAGGTGTTATTACACTTAATAAAAATACTTTTTATGGAGTAGGAACAAACCCTTGCATCGGAATTTTTACCGCCGGAATACCTCATTCTAAAAACAAAATATGTAAGTTTATAAATTTTGAAAATGACGGATATATTGTTAGCAAACACATCGGACTTATTGACGATGGAAGTGCCAAAGATAAAAAACAAAAACTTCTTGATGTTTGGAGAGGACACATTGAAGCACCAACAAAATTCTGCGTAGAAACGACAATTGAAGCGGATGATGAATGGCTACATTCCTTTTACTATTTCAATGACGAAATACCAACAGAGGAAGATTTTAGAAATACAATTGCTGATTATATTACCTTTGAAGTCAATATGATAACTCACGGCAGAGGATATTTGTTTGGTATTGACGATTCACCGGAAGATGCAGCTTGCTCTTATACAGAGGTTCAATCAGAAGACTATTTGGGGCTGCTGGTCGCTGAAGATGGTGAAAAAAATGAGTAAATTGAAGTTAGACAAGCCAGAGTGGAAAGATTTCTTTGTTGTGGATTTGTTCTCTGAAATAAATAGAGGACGAAGGTTAAAAACAGAAGATAGAGAAGAAGGAAAAACTCCTTTTGTAACCGCTGGCGAAATGAATAATGGAATATCTGACTTTGTTGATAATTTGAATCACAAAGAATATGAGCGAGCAATAACTGTTGATATGTTCGGAAAAACTTTTTATCAGAAAGGTAAATTTAAATGTGATGATAATATCACCGTATTAAAAAATGATAGTTTTTCGGATGAAATATATATTTTCCTTGCCTCCAGCATAAATATACTAAATAGCAAGTATTCCTATGGCAATCAGCTTAGACCACATAGACTAAGCAAAGATAAAATAATACTACCCGTCAATAACAAAGGCACTCCTCACTGGAAATTCATGGAAGACTACATCAAGCAAGAACAAAAAGTTCAAGCTCAGAAAATCATTGATTATTACGAAACTAAAATGCTAAAAACTGCTTTTGATTTGGTAGGGTTTGAAGATTTGGAATGGAAAACATTTAAGTTCGGCGAGATTTTCCGTGAAATAAAGAGAGGAAAACGCCTTAAAAAAGCTGACCATATTGAGGGAAATGTACCCTATGTATCATCGACATGCTTTAACAACGGCGTGGACGCATACATAGGCAATCAAGACGATGTAAGAACATTCTCAAATAATTTAACAGTCGCAAATAGCGGTAGTGTTGGTTCAAGCTTTTATCATTGCTATGAGTATATTGCAAGCGACCATGTAACTGCTTTGACATTGGAGAATGCTGATAAGAATATATATTTGTTTATGTCCACAATCGTGAATAGATTGTCAGAAAAATATTCGTTCAATCGAGAAATTAATGATACGAGAATTTTTAGAGAAACCCTATTACTCCCCGCAGATTCAGACGGTAATCCCCACTGGGATTATATGAGTAAATTCATGCAAAATATCGAGTCTGAAAAACTTCAAAAAGCAATAATGTATATAATAGTAGAATATGCTGATAAAAAAATGGCGACGTATAAACAGGCTGTTTCATCGGAGGTTTAACTATGACAAATGAAAATATTGAAAATAACATCAATAAAAAGAAATCAAAAAAAAGAAAACCATTAGAAGAAGAGGAAGATTTTGTATATTTTGAATTTCAGCTTTCTCCTTGTTCAGACACATTAGAGACTGAACCATGTGATACAGGCATTTTTATAGATTATTCAGTATGGGCAGATACTTTATATGGAAAAATAATTGACTTTTACTTAGAGCGAGGTATTTATCCTAACATTTTACTAACAAGTGATGCTACATACGACAAGATAACAGAATATGAAATGGACAAGCCTGAAAACAGAAGGTGGGAAGGTGAAGGCGAACCCGAAGAATTTACCGGCTTTTCATCATTTTTTACAGATGATTTTGAAGTATTATTTTGCATTGATAACGAAATGGAAACTAATCATTTCAAACTCATATATGATGAAGACCCGATTTTTGACGGGGAAGAAAAACCGGAAGAGCAGGTTAAACGAATATACAAGAAAAAAGCCGCCTAAAAATTACAGCGAAAAAAGATGTAACACCTACGCTTTGCCGGTTTGTTTTGTCTATAAACTGCACTGAGGATGTCATAATAATGCTAAAGGGGAAAATGCAGAAATCAAAATGTTTTCAGAGCTTCCACAAAGTACGAAATTCGAAAATTGTTATAGTTTGCTTCAATATCATTTACAAGTCGCTAAGATTTTAGGTAATAACAAACCGATATATGAGATAATGTAAGTGGAAAATTTTACTTTGAGATTGCTGTAAAGATAGTTCAAATAGAATTGCTTCATTCTGTAAAATCCTCGGCGGTTAAAACCTTTCAAGTCGGAGTAATTTTCTGCAAAAAAGTCGGCAAGCTTCTGCACAAAGGCATCGCCGTACTCAGCATTTTCAGACTGTATGCTGACACAATTGAGCTGGACAAAATCCCTTACGAAATACTGATAAAAACACTTCTGGGTAACCTGTAAATAGTAATTCCCCAACCAACTGTTATTATCCGCACTCTTTTTTGTATATACTCTCTGGTGTTTCTCCTTCAAGAATTTTTCTTGGATAGGAATTCATCCAGCGAACCGCCTGTTC
>JAAYQG010000126.1 GCA_012519415.1 Treponema sp.
GTTTTGTTCAAACATTGAATTCAAAAGATAAAAACACTGCATTGGAAAAAGAAATTGTTGCATATATTTCAGAAGCAAAACAACAGGGAAAATTTTCCGGTGTTGTGAATTCTTTGCATACTGCTATGAATGCAAGTCAAAAGACTTATCTTTCTATGCCTTATTTTGGAAATCTTGAAACAATGAATAAAACGCTTGTTTCATATAATAACAACTTGCTTTATAAGGCACAGCAAGCACTTACTAAAGATATATTAAGTGCTTTTGAAATTGATCATCTTCTTTTGATGCTTTATTACAAAAACAACATTGAACTTGCAAGCAAGCTTTTTGAACTTGCTTCTGAAGAAGATGCTTTTCCTACGGTTCTTCAGTCTGCGGGGCTTTTGACAGCTTATTGTGATTCTTACAATTATTCAGTTGTGTTAACAAGAAAGCTTGAGCCTGCAATAGATCGATTGTTAAAAAGAATTATTTCAAATGTTAAGTTTGAAGAAAATATTTTAACATTGACTGGCGAATATGAAAATTACAGTCAAACTGATGTTTGTAAGCTTGCGATGGCTCTTGTAGATTATGGCAAAATAACAAAAAAAGAAGAACTTACTCGTACTGGCTATCTTTTGGCAAACAGCACATTAATATCTTCGCCGGTTAAAGAATCGGAAACAGCTGTGTATGCGGATCTTTATCCTCTTCTTACGCAAAACTGCTATTATCCGCATTTAACACTTTTGCTTCAAAACCCGCGACCTGTTACAATCTGGACAGCTTCGCCTAATGTAACATTAACTTCGCCGGAAAAAAACAAGCTTGTTCTTTCAATTGAATTTCCTGTTGGAGCGAGTCATTACATGGTAATTACAGGTCTTCATGCATTCGAAAAAATCCAAATGTATGGACTTAATTATCGTTCAGACAAACAGTTTGAGCTTTATAATTCTCCAGGTTATGTTTACGATTTTGCTACAAAAACATTGTTTTTAAAAATGCGCCATAAAAGCGAAATTGAAAAAGTTATTTTTACTTATACAGACGCTGCCGCTTCTGCCGCTGGTGCTTTAGGAAACTTTTAAATGATTTTGCTTTATAATATTGGGGAATAATATTTTTGAAGATGTGTAAATATTTATTGAATTTGTAGGCTACAATTTTAATGTAGAAATTCAGGCTGATTATATTTTTTTATGTTTATTTTGCAAAAAGTTCTTTTATAAGGCTTTTAATATCATTAACAAAAACCGTATCATCGCTTTTTTCTGGAGCAAAAATGCTATTAAAGCCAAGACTTTGGGCGGTTTTTATGCGCTGTTTTAATCTGTTTACAGGACGAATTTCTCCTGCAAGACTTATTTCGCCTGCTAAAGCTGTTGCTTCAGGGCAAGGCAAATCTGTTCTTGCAGAATAAAGTGCTGCTGCAAGTGCTAAATCTATTGCACTTTCGGTTAGGCGTACGCCGCCTGCAACATTCACATAAATATCGTATTCACTAAGTTTAAGACCTGATTTTTTTTCAAGCACTGCCGCAATTCTGCTAACACGTGCCGATTCAATTTTTTCTGAAAAAACACGTGCAATAGAAGCTTTAGCAGGCACTGTTAATGCTTGAATTTCAACCATAAAAACTCGAGAACCTTCAAATACAGGAACAATTGCAATCCCTGATGGCAAAGAACCTTCTCTTTGCGTAATAAACATTGCAGACGGGTCTTCAACAGCCAAAAGTCCTTTTTCGCTCATTGAAAAAATTCCAAGCTCGTCAATAGAGCCGAATCTGTTTTTTTGAGCACGAAGAAATCTTACATCATCTGAGTTTCTTTCAAATGATATGACTGTATCAACCATATGCTCAAGCGATTTTGGTCCTGCAATCATTCCGTCTTTTGTTATGTGTGCGGAAAGAAATAAAATGGAATCGCGCTCTTTTACCCAAGAAATAAGTTCGTTCGAGCAGAATTTCAGCTGATTTACAGTACCAGGCACCGCACCGGCTTCCGCACTGTAAACTGTTTGAATTGAATCAATAATTACGCAAACGGGATTAAATGAATTAAGTGCGTGAACAATATCGTCAAGTCTTAAAGTGCAAAGTATATCAATGTTTTCAAGGTTGATTTTTAATCTATCGGCACGCGCTCTTATTTGAGAAGCTGTTTCTTCTCCGGAAATGTATAGTGCCTTTCCTCTTGTCTGAATAGATGATGCAGTTTGCAGTAAAAGCGTTGATTTTCCAATACCGGGTTCTCCGCCTATTAAAATTGCGGAACGTTTTGTTGCACCTCCGCCAAGAACTCTATCAAATTCTTTGTTTCCTGCTGATATTCTGTCGCATTCCATTGGGCTAACTGATGCAAGTGGAACAGGAGTTATTCGCTCCGATGATTCAGGTATGCGGCCGTATGGCAAAGCTGATGCTGTGTTTCCTACAATATGTTCTTCAAATGTGTTCCATTCGCCGCATTCTGTGCAGCGTCCAAGCCAGCGCGGTTGAGTGCAATTGCAGTTTGAACATTTATAAATAATTGAAACAGATTTTTTCTTTGCCATTTATTATTTCCTTGTAGTTTATAATTATATCCCGAAAATGCTACGGCAAAACGTTCTTGTTGGTTTGTTCATTTAATGTGAGCAACGTCAGGACAACGTCAGGACAACGTCAGAACAACGTCAGATTTACTTTTTGTTGTTGCAGTTAATGTCGTCCGGTTTATCTGCGAGCTTGTATTTGACTTTGCTAAAAGGCGGAACAGATGAAATTACCCAAACGTTTCCACCGATTATGCTACCTTTACCGATAACTGTGCACCCGCCTAAAATTGTTGCGCCGGGATAGATTGTTACATCATCTTCGATTGTTGGATGTCTTTTTTTGGCTTGGAGCTCTTTTTTTACGCTTAAAGCACCAAGTGTTACGCCCTGAAAGATTTTGACTCTGTTGCCTATTACGCACGTTTCGCCAATTACAACACCTGTCCCGTGATCAATGTGAAAAGATTCCCCGATTGTTGCGCCTGGGTTTATGTCTATGCCGGTGCGCCCGTGAATATATTCGCTCATAATACGAGGAATTATAGGCACTCCGTTTCTATAGAGAAAATTTGAAATGCGATAAACTAAAATTGCTTGCAAACCCGGATACGAGAGAATAACTTCTTCAATACTGTTTGCTGCCGGGTCATTTAACAATGCAGCTTCCGCATCTAGCCGAACGAGTCTTCGTAGCTCGGGAATATATTCAATTAAAGAAAGAACAGCTTTTTCTGCAAGTCCAAAGCAATTCATTTCTGTTTGTTTGTTTGTTTTGCAGATATAAAGAAGTGCTTTTTGAGTTTCTGTGGTAAGATTGCTTACGATTCGATTGATTCGCTCGCCGGTGGTGTATTTTAAGCTATCTTTATCAAGTCTTTCTGCAGTGTTAAAGCCGGGAAAAATTATATTTTGTAAATCTCTTAAAATTTCTTGAACGGTTTGTCTGTTCGGAAAATTTTCAGCTTCTGAGAAATTTATTCCACCGTAATTTTGATACGAGTCCAAAATATCATTTAGAAGTTCATCTATTGTCTTCATGTGAAAATAATACATCATTTCGGTTAAGTTCTTCAATAATACAAACCAAGTTTATCTTTATAAATCGGGTTAATCTTTTGTTTGCGCGGAGTATTTAATGGAATGTTTCAAACATCGCAGACTTTCGCAAGAGTTTTGAGCGAGGGAGATTGATTTCCGAATTATCTTTAGGTTTAGTTTTTTAAATTGTTCAGTATTATTGTTGACAAAAATGATTTTTATCGTTATTCTCTACAAACCGAATCTGCTTATAAATAAACACAAAATTGCAAGTATGCCTTTATAGCTCAGCTGGTAGAGTGCGTCCTTGGTAAGGACGAGGTCGGCGGTTCGAGTCCGCTTGAAGGCTTTACTTAAAATTTGTGTAAAGTAAAGATAGAGTAACTGTTGTTGCTGCTTATATAGTAAGGGGAATTAAAATGGCTTCAAAAAAGACTGCTGTTGAAATTATTGCGTTGCAGTGCAGCGAATGCAAAAGAAGGAATTATACTACTTATAAAAACAGAAAAAATCTTCAGGGTAAACTTGAGTTGAATAAGTATTGTCCTTTTGATCGCAAACATACTTTGCATAAAGAAACAAAGGCAAAATAATGCTTTAATGGCGAACTTTTGTTCGCCGGTAAAGCTAAAAAGCTGCGTGTGGTTTTTTAGCTTTGCTTTTAGGTCAGTAGCTCTAATGGTAGAGCGTCGGTCTCCAAAACCGAATGTTGCGAGTTCGAGTCTTGCCTGGCCTGTATATTGTGCTGCCTGTTCTTTTGATGTTCAGTGCAGCATTTTTTTAGATTATTAAGTTGAAAAGGCGAGGTTCATGATGGGAAAAGTTACAAATTTCTTAAAAGAAAGTATTGCAGAACTCAAAAAAGTGGTATGGCCAAGCTTTGATGATGTTGTTTCGTCAATAAAGGTTGTTTTGCTTTCAACTTTATTTATTGCAGTTATACTCGGCCTGTTTGATGGGTTGTGTGTTTTTGGTATGAATCTGATTTTTTAAGGTAGTTCAATGGCAAAGGGTTGGTATATCCTTCACGTTTTTTCGGGGTACGAAGCTAAAATCGAAAGAACAATTCGTACTATGATAGAGCAAGGTGAGCTTTCGTCTGAAAATGTTCTTGATATTAAAGTTCCGGTAGAAACGGTTGTTGATGTTAAAGATGGAAAAAAGAAAGAAGTAAAAAAGCTTTTGCTTCCGGGCTATATTATGGTAGAGCTTGATTTGCCTGGCGGGCTTGGCTGGAAGCCTATTTGCGCTTTAATTCGTCGAATAAATGGTGTTACAGGTTTTGTAGGCACTTCTAATAGTGAACGACCTCGTCCTATTCCGTCTGAAGAAGCGAAAGCGTTGCTTCAGAAAGCGGGAGATATTAAGGGTGAAAAAACTCCTCGTGCTAAGCAATCATTCTCTGTCGGTGAAACAGTTAAGGTTATTGACGGACCTTTCGCAAGTTTTACAGGTACTATTGATGAAGTTAATCTTGAAAAGAACAAACTCAAAGTTGTAGTCGGCATTTTTGGACGAGCTACGCCTGTTGAAGTTGATCTTTTGCAAGTTGAAAAGGTTTAATCCTTGGAAAATCGCTATTAAGAGATTTTCTGTTTTGGGAGAGATTTTACACCGTTGGTGTATATCTCGTTAATGCCGAATTATTTCGGTTCCACCAATAAAAAGGGAGATATTATATGGCAAAGAAAAAGGTAACGGCCGTTATCAAGTTGCAATGTCCTGCGGGAAAAGCTACCCCAGCTCCGCCTGTTGGACCTGCGCTTGGTCCTTACGGTGTCAGTGCTCCGCAGTTTGTACAGCAGTTTAATGACCGTACAAAATCAATGGAACCGGGTCTTATCATTCCGGTTGTAATTACAGTTTATCATGACAAGTCTTACACATTTGTTCTAAAAACTCCTCCTGCAGCAGTTCTTATTGGAAAAGCTATTGGAATTGAAAAGGGTTCTAGCAATCCTTTAAAGAGCAAAGTCGGCAAACTTTCAAAAGAAAAACTTGAAGAAATTGCAAAGACTAAAATGCCTGATATCAATGCAAATGACATTGAAGCAGCGAAAAAAATCATCGCAGGTACTGCTCGCAGTATGGGCGTAGAGGTGGAGCGGTAATATGAAACATGGAAAAAAATATCGCGAGTCGCTGAAGAAGTATGATCCAACACAATCTTATGATATTGCTAAAGCGTGTGCTTTGGTAAAAGATTTGAAATTTGCAAAGTTCGATGAAACTGTAGAGCTTCATATATGCTTGAAACTTGGCAAATCTCAGACTGTGCGTGATACGTTAGTTTTACCAAATCAGTTTAGAGGCGAGAAAAGAGTGCTTGTTTTCTGTAAAGAAGAGCGTGTAAAAGAAGCACTTGATGCTGGAGCCACTTTTGCGGGTGCAGCAGAATATATTGATAAAGTAAAAGACGGTTGGCTTGATTTTGATATCGCTGTAGCAACTCCAGACATGATGAAAGATGTCGGACGTTTGGGTATGGTTCTCGGAAGAAGAGGCTTGATGCCTAATCCTAAAACAGGAACTGTTACAACTGATATTGCAGCGGCTATCGACGAGTTGAAAAAAGGGCGCGTTGAATATCGTGCAGATAAAGGCGGTGTTGTTCATCTTGCAGTTGGTAAATCTTCAATGGATTCTGATAAAATTGCAGAGAATATCTCGGCTTTACTTGCTGAAATTTTACGCAAAAAGCCGGCTGATGCAAAAGCCGGTTATATTCAGTCTGTTTCTGTAAGCTCGACAATGGGGCCTGGAATCTGGATTGACTACAAGGACGGTGAGTAATTATGGCTACAAAACCAAAAAAACTCCAGCCTGCAAAAGTAGAAGCGATTGCAGAAATTAAATCGGTTTTAGAAGGCTATAACGATTTTATTTTTGCTGAATATCGTGGGTTGACAGTTGCGCAAATTACGGATTTGCGCAAACAACTTCGTGCAAAGAATTGCGAATTCAAAGTTGTTAAAAACAATTTTGCTCGCATTGCATTTGACGAGCTTAAAGTTGAAAATGTTGCAGATTATCTTTCTGGACCAACAGCTATTGCGCTTGCAAAGGAAGATTCGAATGAAGTTGCAAAAATCATGTTTGATTTTGCAAAAGAAGCTCCGGCATTAGTAGTAAAAGGTGCATACATCGAAAAAACAATGTATGACCAAGCTAAAATCGAAGCATATTCAAAATTGCCGACAAAAACCCAGCTTATTACTATGTTTGCTTGTGCTCTCAATTCTACAACGCAAAAATTTGCTGCAACATTGCAGGCTGTTGTGGATAAGAAAAACGCAGAAAGCGCGAGCTAATCTGCAAATCAGCTTCGGGGAAGTTGAATAAAAATGGAGTCAGGCTTCAATGCTGTCGTCCTGTCCCAGAAAAAATGCCTATTTAAAGGAGAAGATAATATGGCAGCTATAACTAATGATCAGATTTTAGATGCAATCGCATCAATGACAATTCTTGAGCTTTCAGAGCTTGTAAAAGCTATTGAAGAAAAATTTGGTGTTACAGCCGCAGCTCCGGTTGTAGTGGCAGGTGGTGCAGCAGCAGGTGGTGCAGCAGCAGCTGAAGAGCAGACAGAATTCAATGTTTCTCTTGAGGCAGCTGATCCTGCTAAGAAAATTGCTGTTATCAAGGCTGTACGTGAAGTTACAGGTCTTGGCCTTAAAGAAGCAAAAGATCTTGTCGAAGGCGCACCAAAAGTTCTTAAAGAAGGTGTTTCTAAAGAAGAAGCAGACAAGATTAAATCAACTGTTGAAACAGCTGGTGGAACTGTTAAGATTGCATAATTCAGTTTTAATAATAAAAAGCTTTGTTGCAAATAAAATGTGGCAAAGTTTTTTAAACAGCGTTTGTTTTACTCAAAATTAAGCGTTTGCTATCGGAATGTATTTTCCGATAGCTGTATCTATTTATGGGGTTTTTACCCTCGGGCAAAATGTGTTCCGCAGTCAAAGACGACCAAAGAATGTTCGGCACAACCCGTATAAGATTAAAGCCATGTAGGCGAAAAGGCAAGGGGGATCGATGTCTGCAAAAGAAGCGATAGTCAAGCGTCAGTATATTGGAAAAAATATTCAGAATTTTATGGAACTTCCTGATTTAATAGGAATCCAGACTTCTTCATATGAAAATTTTCTTCAAAAGGAAAAACTTGATGCAAAGCAGGAAACTGCAGAGCAAGGGCTTGAAGAAGTTTTTCGCTCAACGTTCCCCATTGAAAGCCCAAACGGCGACATGACTCTTGAGTATGAATTTTATGAATTGGACGAAGAAAATATAAAATTTTCAGAACTTGAATGCAAACAAAAAGGTCTAACATATGCAGTACCTTTAAAATCAAGAATAAACTTGGTTTTTCAGCGAACAGGCGAGATTCGTCAGAAAGATATTTACATGGGCGATATTCCGCTTATGACAGATCGTGGTACATTTATTATAAATGGTGCTGAAAGAGTTGTTGTATCTCAGATTCATCGCTCACCTGGTGTAATTTTTTCACATGAAAAAGGCATTTATTCAAGCCGTATTATTCCTTATCGCGGTTCTTGGCTTGAATTTGAAATTGATCAAAAGAAAGAACTTATTTACGCAAAAATCGATCGCAAAAAACGCATTTTGGGAACAATTTTCCTTCGTGCTTTGGGATACGATACACGTGAAGAATTAATCAGATGTTTTTACAAAATTGCTGATATAGATATTACTTCATGTAAAAAAGAAGACTTGGTAGGAAGAGTGCTTGCCAGTGCAATTTTTACGGTAGACAAAGAAACTAATGAAACTAAGAAAATTTTCCGTGCAGGTGAAAAACTTCATCCGCATAGCATAGATGAGCTTTTTGCAAACGAAATCAAAAATATTTCTGTAATTGATTTTGAAGCAGAAGGTTCGCTCAATTCGCAAATGATTATTAATTGCTTTGAGCGAGAAGAAATTCGTTTTACAAAAGAAGGTTCAGACTCTGACGAATCTTCAAAAGACGATGCACTTGCAGCTGTTTATTCGGTGCTACTTCCAGGCGAGCCTATTACTATTGAAAATGCTGAAAAAGATTTGAACACAATGTTCTTTTCTTTGCGTCGCTATGATTTAGGACGTGTAGGACGCTATAAGCTGAATAAAAAGTTTGATTACAAAGAAAACATTGAAGAACATACACTTGCAAAACAAGATATTATTTCCACAATGAAATATCTTATTGCTGTTTATATCGGAGATGAACCTGTAGATGATATCGATCATCTTGGTAACAGACGTGTTCGTTCTGTAGGCGAGCTGATGACTAATCAGTTAAAAACAGCTTTTAGTCGTATGGAACGCATCGCTAAAGAACGCATGAGCATGAAAGAAACTGAAACTATGAAGCCGCAAGATTTAATTTCGATTAAGCCGATTGTTGCTTCTATAAAAGAATTTTTCGGTTCAAGCCAGCTTTCTCAGTTTATGGATCAGGTCAATCCGCTTGCAGAATTGACGCATAAACGCCGTTTGAACGCATTAGGACCCGGCGGTCTTTCTCGCGATCGTGCAAGTTTTGAAGTGCGAGATATTCACTACACACATTATGGAAGAATGTGTCCTATTGAAACTCCTGAAGGTCCAAATATTGGACTTATTGTTTCGCTTGCAATATATACAAGAGTAAACGATTATGGCTTTTTGGAAGCTCCATATAGAAAAATTTCAGAGGGAAAAGTAACTCAAAAAGTTGAGTATCTTTCGGCAATGGAAGAAGATCGCTATTATATTGGAACTGTTTCCGTTGATATGAATGAAGACGGTTCTTTTGCAAGCGATCAAATTTCTTGTCGTAGACGAGGCGATTATTCATCTCGTGCACCGGAAGATGTTCAATATATGGACGTTTCCCCGAAGCAGATTATTTCTGTGTCTGCGTCGCTTATTCCATTTCTTGAGCATGATGATGCAAACCGCGCATTGATGGGTTCAAATATGCAGCGTCAGGCTGTTCCTCTTTTATTTCCGGAACCGCCTCGTGTCGGCACCGGAATGGAACAAAAATGTGCTTACGATTCAGGTGTTCTTGTTAAAGCAAAGCGTTCCGGCGAAGTTGTTTGGGTAACTGCGGATGAAATTCGTGTTAAACCTACAACACAGAAAGATTCTGAAGATATTGATGTTTATCCGCTTTTGAAATATCAGCGAACAAATCAGGATACATGTTACCATCAGCGTCCAATCGTTAGTTTTGGTCAATATGTTGAAAAAGGAACTCCGCTTGCTGATGGTCCTGCAACATATAATGCGGAATTGGCTCTAGGCAAGAATATTCTTGTTGGTTTTGTTCCATGGAACGGATATAACTATGAAGATGCTATTCTTATTTCACAGAGAGTTGTTAAAGAAGATATGTTTACATCTATTCATATTAAAGAATTTTCAACGGAAGTTCGTGAAACAAAGCTTGGGCCGGAAAAGATAACACGTGATATTCCAAATACTGGCGAAAAAGCATTGGATAATCTTGATGGTGAAGGAATTATCAGAATAGGTGCAAAAGTGCGTTCGGGCGATATTCTTGTTGGTAAAGTTACGCCAAAGAGTGAAACTGAAACAACTCCGGAATTTAAACTTTTGAATTCGATTTTTGGTGAAAAAGCAAAAGAAGTAAGAGATTCTTCTTTGCGTGTTCCGCACGGAATTGAAGGCACAATTATTGATGTTCAACGCTTGCGCCGTGCTGCCGGAGATGATTTGAACCCCGGTGTTGACGAAATTGTAAAAGTTCTTATTGCAACGAAACGCAAATTGCGCGAGGGCGATAAGATGGCAGGTCGACATGGAAACAAAGGTATTGTTGCTCGTATTTTGCCTGTTGAAGATATGCCATATTTAGAAGACGGCACGCCGCTTGATATTTGTTTGAATCCGTTGGGTGTTCCTTCTCGAATGAACATTGGACAGATTATGGAATCTGAGCTTGGTCTTGCAGGTCTATATCTAAATGAATGGTATGAAGCACCTGTTTTCCAGTCGCCGTCAAATGAACAAATCGGCGAAAAACTTGTTCAAGCTGGTTTTCAGAGTAACTCAAAAGCAATTTTGAGAGATGGACGCACAGGTCAGCCGTTTGAAAATCCTGTTTTTGTCGGTGTTATATACTTTATGAAACTTCACCATTTGGTTGATGATAAAATGCATGCTCGTTCAACGGGTCCTTATTCGCTTGTTTCTCAGCAGCCATTGGGCGGAAAAGCTCAATTCGGAGGCCAGCGTCTTGGTGAAATGGAAGTTTGGGCACTTGAAGCGTATGGTGCTGCAAACACTTTGCAAGAACTTTTGACAATCAAGTCGGACGATATGACCGGACGCTCGAAAATGTATGAATCAATCGTAAAGGGAGAACCTACAACTGCTGCCGGTGTTCCTGAAGCTTTTAATGTTTTGGTTCAGGAATTGCGTGGGCTTGCACTTGATTTTACAATTTATGACGCAAAAGGAAAGCAGATTCCATTGACGGAACGGGATAATGAGCTTATTGAAAAATCAAGTTCAGCATTCTAATTGCTATGTATCTTGGACTTTCAAATTGTTTTGAAAGTCCATTTGAAAAGTTAAATGCGAAAAGCAACTAGTATAGGAGAAATAGATGCGAGATATACAGGAGTTTGATAGCTTAATGATTAAGCTCGCTTCGCCGGAAACTATTCGTGCATGGTCTTACGGTGAAGTTAAGAAACCTGAAACTATAAACTACAGAACATTGCGCCCCGAAAAAGATGGTCTTTTCTGTGAGAGAATCTTTGGAACTACAAAAGAATGGGAATGTTATTGCGGTAAATTTAAATCAATACGTTATAAAGGCGTAATTTGCGATCGCTGCGGTGTTGAAGTTACACACTTTAAGGTTCGCCGTGAACGAATGGGACATGTTGATCTTGTTGCTCCTGTATCTCATATTTGGTATTATCGTTCTGTTCCATCTCGTATGGGCTTATTGCTTGACTTACAAGTTGCTGCTCTTAGGTCTGTTCTTTATTACGAAAAATATATTGTAATTGATCCGGGTGATACAGACTTAAAGAAAATGCAACTCTTGAGCGAAGATGAATATTTTGAAGCGCAAGAAAGATACGGCGGTTCATTTTCTGCTGGAATGGGTGCAGAAGCTATAAAAACTCTTCTCGAAAACTTAAACCTTGATGAACTTGCTGCAGAATTAAGAGCGAAAATGATTGAGAAGGGAATAAAAAGCGACAAACGCCTTCTCAAGCGTGTTGAAATTGTTGAAAATTTCCGCTCGTCAAATAATAAATGTTCATGGATGATTCTCGATGTAATTCCTGTTATACCGCCTGAGCTTCGCCCAATGGTTCAGCTTGATGGCGGACGGTTTGCAACGTCGGACTTAAACGATTTGTATCGTCGTGTAATCAACAGAAATAACAGATTAAAGCGACTTATGTCTTTGCTCGCTCCTGATATTATTATTAGAAATGAAAAAAGAATGCTCCAAGAAGCTGTAGATGCTCTTTTTGATAATTCAAAAAGAAAGCGTGTTGTAAAAGGTGCTTCTAACAGACCGTTGAAATCAATTTCTGATATGCTTAAAGGTAAGCAGGGTCGTTTCCGCCAGAACCTTCTTGGTAAACGTGTAGATTACTCAGGACGTTCTGTAATTATTGTTGGTCCTGAATTGAAATTATGGCAGTGTGGTTTGCCTACAAAAATGGCTCTTGAATTGTTCAAGCCGTTTATAATGAAAAAGCTTGTAGACAAAGACATTGTTTATAATATAAAAAAGGCAAAAGCTCTTGTTGAAAGCGAAGCTACGGAAGTTTATCAGATTCTTGATGAAGTTGTACGTGAGCATCCTGTTATGCTTAACCGTGCTCCTACTTTGCACCGTCTTGGTATTCAAGCATTTGAACCTGTTCTTGTTGAAGGTAAAGCGATTCGTCTTCATCCTCTTGTGTGTAAAGCATTTAATGCGGACTTTGACGGCGATCAAATGGCTGTGCATGTGCCGTTAACACAAGCAGCTCAAATGGAATGTTGGACATTAATGCTTTCTGCAAGAAACCTTCTTGATCCTGCAAACGGTAAAACTATTGTTTATCCATCTCAGGATATGGTTCTTGGTATTTATTATTTGACCAAAATCAAGCAGAATGCAAAAGGTTCAGGAAAGCGTTTTTCATCGGCAAACGAAGTTATGCTTGCAGCAGAAGCAAAAAATATCGAATGGCAGTCAATTGTAAAAGTTCCTGCTACAAAAGATTCGATAGACGGAATGTTTAAGACAGGCGACTTAATAGAAACAACTGCGGGACGTTTGGTTTTTAACGAAATGATGCCTGCTGAAGTTGAATACGTTAATGAGTTGCTTGGCGATAAAGAAATACGAAAACTTATTGAAAGCGTTTACAAAAAAAGCGGACCGTGGCTTACAGTGCAAATGCTTGATGCAATAAAAGATTGCGGCTATAAGTATGCTACATTCTTTGGTGCTACTCTTTCAATGGATGATATTATCGTTCCAGACGAGAAACCGACCATTATGGAAAAAGCAAATAAAGAAGTTGGAGAAATTGAAAAGCAGTACAAACGTGGTGTTATTACTCATGATGAACGATACAACAGGGTTATCGAAGTTTGGCAAAAAGCAAATGATAATCTTACAGATATAATGTATGAAAAGCTTGAAAAGGATAAAGAAGGCTTTAATACAATTTATATGATGGCTACTTCTGGTGCTCGAGGTTCAAAAAAACAGATTTCTCAGCTTGCAGCTATGCGTGGTTTGATGGCAAAGCCTAATGGCGATATTATCGAATTACCAATCCGTGCAAACTTTAAAGAGGGTCTTTCTGTTATTGAATTTTTCATTTCTACATCAGGTGCGCGCAAAGGTTTGTCGGATACTGCTCTTAAAACAGCAGAAGCAGGTTATTTGACACGCCGCCTTGTTGATATTGCGCAAGATGTTGTAGTAAATGAAGATGATTGTGGAACGATTAACGGCATCGAATATACGGCACTTAAAGACGGCGATACTGTTGTAGAAACATTAAAAGAACGTATTGTCGGTCGTTTTACTCTTGAAAGAGTTCGTCATCCAATTACGCGAGATGTAATCTGTGATGTTAACGAATATATAACAGATGAACTTGCTACAAGCATTGATGAAGCCGGTGTTGAAAGTGTCAAGCTTAGAACTGTGTTAACTTGCGAAAGTCGTCATGGCGTATGTTGCAAATGTTATGGAAGAAACCTTGCGCGAAACAAGGTTGTTGAAATCGGTGAAGCAGTCGGCGTTGTCGCAGCGCAGTCAATCGGCCAGCCGGGAACCCAGCTTACTATGCGTACTTTCCATGTTGGTGGTACTGCTACAAAAATTACGGAAGACAATCGTATTGTTCTAAAAGATAAGGTTCTTGTTCAGTCAATTACAGGTACTCATGTTGAATTAAAAGACGGAAAATACCTTTTTACACGAAAAGGTAAAATGCTTGTTACTCGAATCCTTGACGTTTTTGATTTACCCAAAAAAGCAGAGCTTTTAGTTCAAGATGGAGATCGTGTTCTTAAAGATGTGCCGCTGTTTACGGTGGATGGAAAAGAAACAAAATCAACTGAAATTGCACAAGTTTTACTGCGAGATGGAAAAATTTATCTTGCGGGAAAAGACCAAGAACTTGAAATTCATAACGGTGCTACTGTAGAAGTAAAAGTTGGACAGCTCCTTGAAGAAGAGCAAACAATCGCAACTTTTGATCCTTATTCGGATCCGATTATTGCGGAAGCATCGGGGCTTATTCACTTTGAAGATATTATCGAAGGTTCAACTCTTGAAATTGAAATTAATGAAGATACGGGAACCGAAGAAAAACGAATTACAGACTTGCATCTTGATTCTAATCAGCCGCGTGTTTGGATTGGAGATAATGACGGTTATGAATTAAGTTCTTACAGCTTGCCGGCAGGTGCTATTTTGCAAGTTGAAGCCGGAAAAAATATCAAAGCCGGTGAAATTATTGCAAAAATGCCGAAAGAATCTTCTAAAACAAGTGATATTACCGGCGGTCTTCCTCGTGTTGCTGAATTGTTTGAAGCTAGAAAACCGAAAAACCCGGCGGTTCTTGCCCAAATTTCTGGAAAAGTTTTCCAAAAAGGAATTGCGAAAGGCAAGCGAATCCTTGTTGTGGAAGATAAATATGGCAAAACTTTTGATCACCAAATTCCAATGACAAAACGTTTGCTTGTAAGAGATGGTGATGAAGTTGTTGCAGGCGAGCTTTTGTGCGACGGTTTGTTGAGTCCGCATGATGTTCTTGCAATCTTAGGTGAAAATGCTTTGCAGCGTTATCTTATGGACGAAATTCAGCAAGTTTATCGTGTGCAGGGCGTAAATATCAACGATAAGCATATTGGTGTTATTGTTCGCCAAATGTTGCGCAAAGTTGAAATTGTTGCTGTAGGCGATACTCGCTTTATTTATGGACAGCAAGTTGATAAGTATAAATTCCATGAGGAAAATCGCAGAGTTATGAGCGAAGGCGGTCAGGCTGCTGTTGCACGTCCTCTTTTCCAAGGAATTACAAAAGCTTCTTTGAATATTGATTCATTTATGTCTGCTGCTTCGTTCCAAGAAACAACTAGAGTGTTAACTAATGCCGCTATTGCAGGTGCTGTTGATACATTACATGGGCTTAAAGAAAATGTAATCATTGGACATATGATTCCTGCTGGAACAGGAAGCAAAAGATATCGCGATATTAAGTTATTCGATTCTAATGAAACGGATCTTGATGTTCAGATGAATGAAATTCTTGAAAGAAGAAAACTTGAAAAACAAGCTGAAGAATTTGAAGACGACGGCGAAAGAGGAAATACTTTGTAGTATAAGCAATAACCTTGATGTGAATTTGAAACAAGGTTTCAAGCATATCGAGGTTAACCTTTTCGCACCGTTTTTGAACGATGTGTTTTGTGTCGGTTGACACAAAATTGTAATTTCTGCTATGTTTATAAAACTCGCATAATATAGTGCGGTTTTCGGTTATGAAATTCTACCGGAGTGCTGGCCGGTGTAAAAATAGGAGAAGGCTAATGCCTACAATAAATCAGTTGATTCGTCAGGGGCGGAAAACAGCAGCGAACAAAACGAAGTCTCCCGCGCTTCAGTCTTGTCCGCAAAAACGTGGTGTATGTACACGTGTTATGGCTGTTACCCCAAGAAAGCCTAATTCGGCTCTTCGTAAAGTTGCGCGTGTTCGTTTGAGTAATGGTATTGAAGTTACTGCATATATTCCAGGTATTGGACACAACTTGCAAGAACACTCTGTTGTTCTTATTCGTGGAGGTCGTGTAAAAGATCTTCCTGGTGTTCGTTATCACATTATTCGTGGTACAAAAGATACTCTTGGTGTAGAAGATCGAAAACGCGGTCGTTCTAAATATGGCGCAAAGCGTCCTAAGGCATAAGGAGACGTAAAATGGGAAGAAAAAATAAGTCTATTGATCGTCGTGTAATGCCAGACGCAAAATACAACAGTGTTATTGTTTCAAAATTTGTCGGCAGAATGATGCTTGACGGTAAAAAAGCTACTTGCGTTGGGATTATATACGACGCAATGGATAAATTAAAAGAAAAGACGGACAAAGATCCTCTTGAAGTGTTTTTGAAAGCACTTGACAACGTTAAGCCTTTAGTAGAAGTAAAATCTCGTCGTGTTGGTGGTGCTACTTATCAAGTTCCGATTGAGATTCGCGAAGCTCGTCGTGAAGCTTTGGCCATGCGCTGGATTATTGCAGCAGCTCGTGCAAAAAGCGGACATAATATGAGCGACAGGCTTGCTTCTGAACTTTTAGATGCTTATAACAATACGGGTACTGCATACAAGAAGAAGGAAGATACTCACAAAATGGCTGATGCTAACAAGGCATTTGCTCATTTTAGGTGGTAGTTTTTTCTGTATTGTAATTTTATCTAGTAAAGGAATTATGATTCCTACTTTAAAAGAGATGGCTTTAAGTTTTGCTTAGACCATCTCTTTTTTTATCTACAACAGTTGCAACATACACTCATATTTTAAGATTCTGTGCAGAGTCTTTGGGTTTTCTATTAATCAGGGATTCCAAAGGGTGTAAAGCTTTTTTGTCTTGTGCAAGGAAGGTTGTCAGGGGGAAAAATCAGCATTTTGAACTTTGAGCTACGTCCTTCCCTGAAAAAGCATTTAAACACTTGCAACTTTTTTTATTATTTGATATAAACAAAGTCCGAGTATTTGCAGATGTGTGAAAACTCAGGTTCTTTGAGAGTCAAAGCGTTATATCGCAGGACGAATACCGTAAAGATTTTATAATCAGGTATCGTCGCCCTTGATGAAGAAGTTACCTGCCGTTGGCAGCAACTGCAAAAGTTGGTCATTAAGGGTTTTGATTGCACCAATGTGTGTACAGGCTCTTGGATGCCAAACCGGTCATTAAATGCAATTTGATGATGATAGGTGGTTCCGAGCGAACTGATTCGAAATTATGGATCAGTATGCAAGAAAATCCGCAAAATGCGGCAGTTCCATCTTTTAATCTCCCATCAAATTTCTACTGGTATATGTGTGATAGATTGTTTCCATGAGTGGAAAATCTTAAAAATACATCACATAAAAATTTAATGCGATTGCCTTTATCTGTTAAGGAGGATCAAATGGCAAAGGAAAAGTTCGAGAGAACGAAGCCGCACATGAACGTTGGAACTATTGGTCACGTTGACCATGGTAAGACAACTCTTTCAGCGGCAATCACAAATCACTGCGCTAAAAAATATGGCGACAAGGCTCTGAAGTATGATGAAATTGACAATGCTCCAGAGGAGAAAGACCGCGGTATTACTATTAATACACGCCACCTTGAGTATCAGTCGAACAAACGTCACTATGCTCATATCGACTGCCCAGGACATGCGGACTATGTTAAAAACATGATTACTGGTGCTGCACAGATGGACGGAGCTATTCTTGTTGTTTCTGCTCCGGATTCTGTTATGCCACAGACTCGTGAACATGTTCTTCTTGCTCGTCAGGTTGGTGTTCCAAAGATTATCGTATTCTTAAACAAGATTGACTTGTTAGATGATCCGGATCTTCTTGAGTTGGTTGAAGAAGAAGTTCGTGATCTTCTTGAATCATATAACTTCCCGCGTGATACACCAATCGTCAAAGGTTCAGCATTTAACGCTTTGGCTGAAAACGCCTCTGCTGATGATACAAAATGTATTGATGAATTACTTGAAGTTATGGATACATATTTTGATGACCCTGTACGTGATAAAGATAAGCCGTTCTTAATGCCTATTGAAGACGTATTTACAATTTCAGGACGTGGTACTGTAGTAACAGGACGTATTGAATGCGGTTCTATTAACATGAACGAAGAAGTTGAAATTGTTGGTATTAAACCTACAGCAAAAACTGTTGTTACTGGTATTGAAATGTTCAACAAATTGTTGGATCAAGGTCAGGCAGGCGATAACGTTGGTCTTCTTCTTCGCGGTGTTGATAAAAACAGTGTTGAACGAGGACAGGTTCTTTCAAAACCGGGAGCAATTCTTCCACATACAAAATTTGAAGGTCAGATTTACGTTCTTTCACAGGAAGAAGGTGGACGTCACTCTCCATTCTTTACAGGTTATCGTCCGCAGTTCTATTTCAGAACTACAGATATTACAGGTACAATCACTCTTCCGGAAGGCGTTGACATGGTTAAGCCAGGCGACAATACTAAAATTCTTGGTGAATTGATTTATCCTGTTGCTATGGACAAAGGTCTTAAGTTCGCTGTTCGCGAGGGTGGACGAACTGTTGCTTCTGGTCAGGTAACTGAAGTTAAAAAGTAAATTAGATTTGGGTCTGAAATTGGGCGTAAAGCTCTGTTTCAGACTCAGGAGGAAACATGGCGACCGAAAAAATTCGTGTCAGACTTCGTGCTTTTGATGTAGAGTTAATCGATCAGAGTGCAAAAGCTATCGTGCAGACAGTGCAAAAAGCAGGTGCAAAGGTTTCAGGACCAATTCCGCTTCCTGCTCGAATTAATAAGGTAACTGTTTTGCGTTCTCCTCACGTAAATAAAAAATCGCGTGAGCAGTTTGAAATGAGAACACATAAGCGCCTTATTGACATTATTGAGCCTTCATCAGACGTAATGGACTCATTAATGAAGCTTGAGTTGCCTGCTGGTGTTGATGTAGAAATTAAACAATAAGCACTTAGTGCTGAAAATTAAAAAGAACAGTACGGTCTTCAGGATCAGAAGATGGCGGCTGAATGAGAGAATGACGAAAGTTATTCTCAAGGAGAAAATGTCAGAATGAAAGGTCTGATTGCAAAAAAAGTGGGTATGACCCAGGTTTTTGACGAAAACGGTAACTTGATACCTGTTACCGTGATCCACGTCGAGCCTAATACGGTTGTAGCACTTAAAGACAAAGAAACTTTTGGATATGACGCAGTTGTTCTAGGTCTTGGTGATAAGAAAAAATCACAAATCAAGAAACCTTATGCTGGTCAGTTTCCGGAAGGAATTGCACCAAAGCAGCAGCTTAAAGAATTTCGTGATTTTGAAGGCGAAGTGAAAGTTGGTGATCAAATTGGTGTTGAGCTTTTTGAGTCAGTGCGTTATCTCGACGTAACTGCTACTTCAAAAGGAAAAGGCTTTCAAGGCGTTATGAAGCGATGGGGATTCCATGGAGGTCGTGCTACACATGGCTCTAAGTTTCATCGTGAAGCGGGTGGTACAGGACAGTGTACTTCACCAGGAAGAAGTTTTAAGAACGTTAAAATGCCAGGCCGTGCAGGTCGTGAGCGTGTAACTGTTCAGAATCTGAAAATCGTTAAGATTGATCCTGAAATGAAAGTAATGATGGTTCGTGGGTCTGTGCCCGGGAATAAAGACTGTGCGCTGATCATCAAGTCTGCGGTTAAGAAATCCTAACGACAGGAGAGGACAATGGAAAAGAAAGTCTATTCAGTCGATGGCAAAGAACTTAGAACGATTGCTCTTGATGATACCGTGTTTGGGCTTCCGGTCAATGAAGATGTTATCTATTATGCCATCAATAATGAATTAGCCAACAAACGTGTTGGTACTGCATGTACAAAAGGTCGTGCAGAGGTTCGTGGCAGCAATGCTAAACCGTACAAACAGAAGGGTACAGGCAACGCTCGTCGTGGTGATAAAAAATCTCCACTTCTTAGAGGCGGCGGTGTTATTTTTGGACCAAAACCAAGGGATTTTAGCTATACTTTGCCAAAAAAAGTAAAACGTTTGGCAATGAAGTCAATTTTGAGCTTAAAAGCTCAGTCAGATAGACTTACAATAGTTGAAGATTTTACTGTTGCAAGCGGAAAAACCAAAGATCTTGTAAAAATTTTAAGCAACTTCGGAAAAGACGAGAGAACGGTTATTGTTCTTAAAGATGATGATGCAAAAATTAAACAAGCTGGTCGAAATATTCCTACTGTTTCATTTCTCTCGTATAACAGACTTCGTGCGCATGATTTGTTCTATGGAAAGAAGATTGTTATGCTTGAAACAGCTGCAAAAAATCTCGCTGATTTTTACAAGGCTGAAGAAGGAGCTGAATAATGAATTACGAAGATATTCTTATTGAGCCTGTAATGACAGAGAAATCAACTTTGCTTCGTGAAGAAGGAAAATATGTTTTTAAAGTACATCCTGATGCTAGCAAAATTGAAATTAAAGAAGCGGTTCGTCGTCTTTTTAATGTAAAAGTCGTTGATTGCACAGTTATGAATGTTGACGGAAAAGTTAAAAGGGTTCGTTATAAACCTGGAAAAACTTCAAGTTGGAAAAAGGCAATCGTCAAGTTAGCACCTGGCGAATCAATTAAAGTGTTCGAGGGTGTATAAACTCGACGTGGTATAAGGGGAACCTAATGGCTCTAAAAATGTATAAGCCGGTAACTGCGGGAACTCGAACACGAATCGATCTTCGCAGAGATGAAATAACCAGTGATAAACCGAAGAAAAGTTTGACATATGGTTTAAAATCAAAAGGTGGACGCGGTGCTGGTGGGCGTATATCTGTACGTCATCAGGGTGGTGGTCATAAACGCAAATATCGTGAGATAGATTTTAAGAGAAACAAGCACGGAATTCCTGGAACAGTTCATTCTATAGAATATGATCCAAACAGAAGTGCAAACATTGCTCTTGTTTTTTATGCTGATGGTGATAAGCGTTATATCATTGCACCGAAAGGTTTGCAAGTTGGACAGAAAATTCTTTCAGGAGAAAATGCTGCTCCTGAAATTGGAAATGCTTTGCCGTTAGAAGCGATTCCTGTTGGTTTTACTGTTCATAATATTGAATTGACACTCGGACGAGGCGGACAACTTGTTCGTTCCGCCGGAGCAAGTGCACTTGTCGCGGCAAAAGAAGGTGAATATGTAATTATTCGTCTTCCTTCAAGTGAATTGCGTAAAGTTCACAAAAAGTGTTATGCAACTATTGGTGTTGTCGGTAATGAAGACCACATGAACACCAGTCTTGGAAAAGCTGGGCGTGCAAGATGGCGGGGTGTTAGACCTGCAGTTCGTGGTATGGCTATGAACCCTGTTGATCATCCGCTTGGTGGTGGTGAAGGCGCTGGTAAAGGTCGTAACCCGGTTACTCCGTGGGGGCAGCCTTGTCGTGGATACAAGACACGAAGCAAGCGCAAAGTTTCTGGCAAATTTATTGTCACGAGACGCAAGAAATAGTTGTGTAGGAGTTAACCGTGTCAAGATCTGTTAAAAAAGGTCCTTTTATTGAAAAGAGCCTTCTTAAAAAGGTTAATGAAATGAACAAAGCGAGTGAGCGAAAAATGATTAAAACATATTCTCGCTGCTCGACAATTATACCTGATATGGTTGGAAATACCATTTCTGTGTATAACGGTAAGTCATGGGTGCCTGTGTACGTAACGGAAAATCTCGTCGGTCATAAGCTCGGCGAATTTGCTCCTACACGTAATTTTCGCGGTCATGGCGGTTCAGACAAAAAAGCTGGTAAATAGGTGGATATGATGGCTGAAACAAATAACTATAAAGCCACTACGAAATTCCTTATTGCATCACCTACAAAGGTTCGTCCTGTAGCTAATGTAGTTAAACGGAAGACCTGTTCAGAGGCTATGGCAATTCTTGAGAATATGCCGCAAAAAGGTGCAAGTTTGCTTCGTGGAACTATGAAGTCTGCTATTGCAAATGCACTTTATGCAAATAAGAAGCTTGATGAAGATATGCTGTACGTGAAGGAAGTTCGTGTTGACGAAGGTCCTCGTTTAAAAAGAGTTTGGTATCGCGCACGCGGTAGAGCAGACATGCTTGTTAGACGTATGTGTCATATTACCGTCGTAGTAGCTGAAAAGGCGGGGGAATAACGTGGGACAGAAAGTAAATCCGATTGGACTGCGGCTTGGAATCAACAAAACTTGGCAGTCGCGCTGGTATGCTGATCCGCGTGAGTATGCTGATTTGCTTCACGAAGATCTGAAAATCAGAAAACTTATAAGCGAATTGCCAGAATGCAAGAACGCAGATATTGCTGAAGTTGAAATTATTAGACATCCTCAGCGTGTTACAATTGTTGTTCACACAGCTCGTCCAGGTGTAATTATTGGTGTAAAGGGTGCCACAATCGAAAAGATTGGTGCTGAAATTCAGAAAAGCTTAACCAAAAAAGTTCAAATTAAGATTAAAGAAATCAAAAGAGCTGAAGTTAAAGCTTCTCTTATTGCACAAAATATTGCTCGTCAGCTTGCAGGACGTGCTTCTTTTCGCAAATGTCTAAGACAAGCGTCAAGCAGTGCGATGAAAGCCGGTGCTCAAGGGATTAAAATCCGTTTGAGTGGTCGTCTTGGCGGTGCTGAAATGACTCGTTCGGAAGAGCATAAAGAGGGAAGAGTTCCTCTTCATACTCTTAGAGCTGATATTGATTATGGTTTTGTTGAATCTCTTACAACATTCGGTAAAATCGGTGTTAAGGTTTGGGTTTTCAATGGAATGAATTATGGTCGCGACTTAAATGAAGATGCAGGGCAGATTCTTAAAAAACGTCGTGAACGCACTGAAAAGGCTGATTCTGCTAAAGGCGATGCTAAAGGCGAAAAGTCTTCTGCCGGAAAGTCTGAGCGTAAAGAACGCGCACCACGTGCTGCTAAATCTTCAAGGAGTTAGTAGATGGCACTTAGTCCTAAAAGAGTTATTCACCGTAAGGTGCAACGTGGCAGAATTCACGGCAACGCCACGCGCGGAAATGAACTTGATTTCGGTGATGTAGCACTCGTTGCTTTAGAGCCTTTCTGGTTGACGAATCGTCAACTTGAAGCTGCTCGTGTTGCCCTTAATCGTTATATGAGTCGTCGCGGACAAGTATGGATTCGTATTTTTCCTGACAAACCATATACAAAAAAACCTGCTGAAACCCGTATGGGTAAAGGTAAGGGAGCTCCGGAATACTGGGTATCAGTAATTAAGCCGGGTCAGATTATATTTGAAGTAGGCGGTGTTGATCGCGATGTTGCTGAAGGTGCTATGAAGCTTGCCGGAAGTAAATTGCCGATTAAAACTAAAATCGCTTACAGTAATGATGTGCAATAAGGAGGAATAACATGGCTAAAGCAAAACAAAAAGAAATGTCTTATTCCGAATTAGTTGCCCAGCGCAACGAGCTGAAGAAGAAGTATATGGATCTTCGTTTCCAGATGGTTATTGGACACGTTGATAATCCAATGCAGAAGCGTACTATGCGCAGACAAATTGCGACATTAAATACGCTCATCCGGCAAAAAGAGATTGCCGGACAGGATAAGTAGGAGCTGACCCGTGGCAGAACAAGAAGTTCGTAAGGCAGTAAGACGTGAATTTGTTGGAAGAGTAACAAGCGATAAAATGGATAAAACTGTTGTTGTTGCTGTTACAACCAAAAAATTGCACAGACTGTATAAAAAATATGTAACGCGCGTCAAGAAGTATAAGGCACATGATGAAAAGAATGATGCTCATATCGGCGATACAGTTCGTATTGTTGAGTGTCGTCCTATTTCAAAAGAAAAGTGCTGGCGACTTGCTGAAATTGTTGAGCGGGCAAAATAAGCATAAGGAGAATAAGCTATGATTCAGATGCAGACGTATTTGAACGTCGCCGATAACTCCGGCGCAAAACAAGTCCAGTGTATCAAAGTTATCGGTGGTTCACACCGCCGTTATGCAAGTATTGGCGACATAATCGTTGTTGCTGTAAAGGATGCGATTCCTACATCAACAATTAAAAAAGGTTCAGTTGAAAAAGCTGTTATCGTTCGCATTTCAAAAGAATACCGCAGACCGGATGGAACTTATATTCGTTTTGATGATAATGCTTGCGTTATCGTTGACGGAAATAAAAACCCAAAGGGAAAGCGTATTTTTGGCCCTGTGGCTCGTGAGCTTCGTGATATGGATTACATGAAGATTGTTTCACTTGCACCGGAAGTTCTGTAAGGAGAATAAACAATGGAAAAGAAGTTTAAGATCCGCAAGGACGACTTGGTTGAAATCATTGCAGGGAAAGACAAAGGAAAACGTGGAAATATTGTCCGTGTTATTCGCGACAAAGACAGAGTAATTGTTTCTGGAGCGAACATTGTTAAAAAAGCAATGAAAAAGCGCAGCCAACAGGATCGCGGCGGAATTGTAGAAGTTGAAGCTCCGCTGCATGTTTCAAATGTTATGATCGTATGTAAAAAATGCGGTCCAACTAAAATCGGATATAAGCTCGACGGCGACAAGAAATTTCGTGTTTGCCGTAAATGTGGAGACACACTGTAATGAGTAATTACGAACCTCGGCTTAAGAAAGTCTATAAAGACAAAATTGCCCCAGAGCTCTTAAAAGAATTAGGCTACAAGTCAATCATGCAGATTCCTTCAATTAAAAAAATTGTTGTAAGCATGGGTGTTGGCGAAGCTCTTGCAAATAAGAAACTCCTTGATGCCGCAGCTGAAGACATAAAGGCAATTACCGGTCAACATGCTGTAAAAACCAAGGCTAAGAAATCTATTGCAAACTTTAAGCTCCGACAAGGCAATGAAGTTGGTGTAATGGTAACATTGCGCGGCGCTCGTATGTATGAGTTCCTCGATCGTCTTGTTAATGTTGCGTTACCACGTGTTAAGGATTTCCGCGGAATCAAAGCTACAGGTTTTGATGGTCACGGCAATTATTCTCTTGGTATTACTGAACAGATTATCTTTCCGGAAATCGATTTTGATAAAATCGAACGAGTTGCCGGACTGAATATCAATATCGTAACTAGTGCAGCTACTGACAACGATGCTCGTGTTCTTCTTACCAAATTTGGCATGCCCTTCAGAAAGTAAGTGAGGAGTTCATGGCTAAAAAATGTTTGATTATTAAATCGAATGCGACACCAAAATACAGCACAAGAAAATACAATCGCTGTAAAGTTTGTGGTCGTCCTCGTGGATATTTGCGCAAGTTTCAAATGTGTCGTATTTGTTTTCGCAAATTAGCAAGTGAAGGTCTGTTGCCAGGCGTTACAAAATCTAGCTGGTAGGAGAATAGAATGAGCGTTTCAGATCCGATTGCAGATATGCTGACAAAGGTAAGAAATGCGGCTCAGGCCGGACACGAAAGTGTTGATATTTCTACTTCAAAGTTAAAGTTGGAAATTGTAAAAATTCTGAAAAACGAAGGTTATATTAAAAACTTCAAAAAAGTCAGTCAGGACGGATTAAATATTATTCGTGTTTCTTTGAAATATGATGATGATAATAAATCTGTAATTCATGGCATTCAGAAGATTTCTACTCCCGGTCGTCGTGTATATTCTGGTTATAAAGATATGCCTCGTGTATACAACGGCTATGGTACCGTAATCGTTTCAACATCTATCGGCGTAACAACCGGCAAAAAGGCTGTTGAAAAATTGGTTGGCGGTGAGTTGCTCTGTAAAGTTTGGTAATAGGGGGAAGTATGTCAAGACTTGGTAAACTTCCGGTGTCTATTCCAGCGGGAGTAAAAATTAGCGTTAAAGATAACGTTGTTACTGTAGAAGGTCCGAAAGGAAAGCTTTCGCAGAAATTTGACAATGTTGATGTTAAGGTTTCGGATTCAAATGTTGAAGTTGCTCGTAAAGACGACTCAAAAAGTGCAAAAGCTGCACATGGTTTGTACCGCAATCTTATTAAAAATATGGTTACCGGCGTTTCAGCAGGATTTTCTAAAACATTGATTATCAATGGTGTAGGTTTTCGTGCTGAAGTACAGGGAAATATGATTGTAATGAATCTTGGTTTTTCTACAGATTTTATTGCACTCATTCCGGAAGGTCTTACTGTTACTGCCGATGCACAAGGTAAAGTAACTATTGCCGGTATTGACAAGCAGTTAGTTGGTGAATTTGCTGCTGAAATTCGTAGTTTGCGCAAACCTGAACCTTATAAAGGCAAAGGAATCCGCTATGAAAACGAATCTATCAGAAGGAAAGTCGGAAAATCCGGCGTTAAATAAGGGTAAAGCGATATGATTAGGAAACTTAGTGATAAAAACAGAAAACGCCTTAAGAGAAAGATTCATATCCGCAAGAACCTTCGCGGTACAGCAGATCGCCCACGCATGACCGTAACACGCAGTAATTCTAATCTGTATGTTCAGGTTATTGATGACGACGCTGGAAAAACATTGGCTTCTATTTCAACTCTCGAAAAAGAATTTGCATCACTTAAGCCAAATACTAAAGATGCTGCAAAACTCGGTGAAGCTATGGGTGCTCGATTAAAGGAAAAGAAGATTACTACAGTAGTTTTCGACAGAAACGGCTATCTCTACCATGGTGTAGTGAAAGCTCTTGCTGACGGTGCCCGTTCAGCTGGTATCGTATTTTAGGAGTTGGATATGGAACACCAGAAAAATTATGATAAAGATCAGCCAAAAGAATTTATTGAAAAGCTTGTAAGGCTTAACCGTACTTCAAAAACTGTAAAAGGTGGTAGAAGAATGTCTTTTTCTGCTTTGACTGTTGTCGGAGATCAGAAAGGGCGTGTTGGTTATGGTTTTGGCAAAGCTAATGATGTTTCTGAGGCTATAAGAAAGAGTATTGATAGAGCCAAGAAAAATTTGATAACTGTTCCTCTTAAAAACGGAACAATTCCTCATGATATTCAGGCTGAATACAAAAGTTCATCAGTGCTTCTTCGTCCTGCATGTTCTGGTACCGGTATTATCGCCGGTGGTCCGGTGCGTGCTGTTATGGAAGCAGTTGGTGTTACAGATGTTTTGTCTAAATCGCTTGGGTCAAGCTCGTCTATAAACGTAGTTCGTGCAACTTTTGAAGCAATCAATTCTCTTATGGATGCTAAAGTTGTTGCTAAAAACAGAGGTAAAACTCTGAAAGATTTGTGGGGTTAATCATGGCAAAAATAAAAAAGCTTAAGATTACATTGGTAAGAAGTGCCATCTCACAAAAACCTGCTGTTGTAGCAACTGTAAAAAGTTTAGGTTTACGAAAAATTAATTCTTCAGTTGAGCAAAATGCTACTCCGGATATTCTTGGAAAAATTAAAGCAGTTGCTCATCTTGTTGAAGTAGAGGAGATGAAATAATGTCTGATTTCAATCTGAGTGCACCGGCAGGTGCAAACAAAAAGAAGCGGATTGTTGGTCGCGGTTCATCTTCTGGGCGTGGTACAACTGCTGGAAAAGGCAACAAAGGTCAGCAGGCACGATCTGGCGGCAAAGTATACGTTGGTTTTGAAGGCGGTCAGATGCCTCTTTATCGCCGTGTTGCTCAACGTGGTTTCTCAAACTACTATTTTAAGAAAGAATATGCAGTGTTTAATCTTTCTCAGCTTGAAGCAAAATTTGCTAATGGCGAAACAGTAGATAAAGAAACATTAATCAAAAAAGGTTTGCTTAAAAAAGCAAATATGTTAGTAAAAGTTCTTGGCGATGGAGATTTGACCAAAAAACTTACTGTTGCTGTAGATAAGGTTTCTGCTTCTGCAAAAGAAAAAATCGAGAAGCTCGGCGGAACAGTATCTGTTACTAACGAATAAACGGAGCAAGTGGAAAAATGGCAAACAACCCGATAGTTAATATGTTAAAGGTAAAAGAATTGCGCGAGCGCATATTTTTTACTTTCATCATGCTTGCAGTTTTCCGCTTGGGCAGTGTTCTCACCATTCCGGGAATCAGCCCCCAAGCTTTAACTGCTTACTTTGATTCACTTACTCATGGAAATGCGTTTGTTGATTACATGGATTTTTTTGCAGGCGGAGCCTTTTCAAATTTCTCTGTGTTTATGCTTGGTGTTATGCCTTATATTTCTACACAGATTATCATGCAGCTTGCATTGATAGTCTTGCCATCTCTTAAAAAAATTGTTCAAGAAGATGGCGGTCAGAAGAAATTTAATGCATGGACAAGAATAGGTACAATTTTTGTATGTTTGGTTCAGTCGGGAATGGTTGTTGCTTATGCTTCAAGTATTCCAAATGCAATTATTATTAACAACCGCTTTTTATTTACTGCAATTGCTCTTATTACTGTAACAACAGGTACAATGATTACTATTTGGATGGGTGATCAAATTACTGCTCGCGGTATTGGCAATGGCATTTCTATGCTGATTTTTGCTGGTATTGTTGCGCGTTGGCCTTCAGCTCTTTGGGAGCTTTGGCGAATGATGAGAAATAATGAGATAAACTCTGTTTTTGTAGTAATTGTATTATTTATGTTTATTGCCATAATCGGTTTAGTAGTTATGGAGCAGCAAGGACAACGCAAAATTCCGATTCATTACGCAAAACGTGTTGTTGGACGAAAGATGTATGGCGGACAGAGTACATATATCCCGTTCAAAATAAATCCGTCTGGTGTTATTCCGGTAATTTTTGCTTCTACGTTTTTGACTTTTCCACTGCAGATTATAAACTCTTTTGCTGCATCAAACCGATTTTTGAACAAGCTTGCTGCATTTCTTGATCCGGCAGGCTGGTGGTATAGCATTCTGTTGATTCTGTTAATTGTCTTCTTTGCATACTTCTACACACAGGTAACACTGAACCCCACTGAAATTGCAAAGCAGATTCGGGAAAACGGCGGCTCGATTCCCGGAATTAGAACTGATAAAACAGAAGATTATATGCAGAAAGTCTTGAACCGACTTGTTCTGCCCGGTTCTTTGTATCTTGCTTTTATTGCGGTAATTCCGACATTAATTCAGAATTGGTTTGGTTTTCCGCAGTCTATTTCAATGCTTATGGGTGGTACATCTTTGTTGATTGTTGTCGGCGTTGATCTTGATACAATGAGTCAGGTTGAAGCTCTATTGAAAATGCATCATCATGATGGATTGGTAAAGAAAGGAAAATTACGGTCAAGAAGTCTGTAGTTTTTGAGTTAACCTGTAGATTAAGTTTGGGATTTAGTGTTTAATAAAAAAATGCCGGTGCTGCCATTGTGGCGTGTGAAACCGGCATTTCTTTGACGCAAAATCCAAGGGGGATTTTATGAAAGTAAGAACCAGCGTAAAGCCCATATGTGATAAGTGTAAGGTTATTAAGAGAAACGGCATTGTTCGTATTATCTGTAATAATCCAAAACACAAGCAACGACAGGGCTGAGGAGTAAATTAGATGGCTCGAATTGCGGGAGTTGACCTCCCAAACAAACATGTAAATGTTTCGTTGACCTATATTTACGGTATTGGGCGTTCATCTGCAGACGCTATTTGCAAAAGAGCAAAAGTTGATCCAAATAAAATGATGAACGATTTATCTTTAGACGAAGTTAATGATCTTCGCAAGCTGATTGAATCTGAATACAAAGTTGAGGGACGTCTTCGTTCTGAAATTGGTTTGAATATCAAACGTTTAATGGATATTGGCAGCTATCGTGGTCTTCGTCATAGAAAAGGTTTGCCGGTTCGAGGACAGCGAACTCGTACAAATTCTCGTACACGCAAAGGTAAGAAAAAGACCGTTGCAGGTAAGAAGAAGTAATGGCAGCCGGAGGTAGATGAAGTGGCAATCGTAAAAAAACGAAAAGAAAAGCGAAGCGTCTATGAAGGTAATGTTTACATTCAGGCGACGTTCAACAATACAATCGTAACAATTACCGACTTAAACGGAAATGCTCTTTCTTGGGCTTCTTCCGGTGGACTTGGTTTCCGAGGTGCAAAAAAATCGACACCTTTTGCAGCTCAGTCTGTTGCTGAAACTGCCGTGCAGAAAGCAGCAAGTTATGGTTTGCGTGAAGTACATGTGTTTGTGAAAGGACCGGGCGTTGGTAGAGAATCGGCTGTCCGTTCATTAGGTGCATTGGGATTAAAAGTTAAATCAATTAGCGATGTAACTCCAATTCCACACAATGGCTGTCGTCCTAGAAAGACACGCCGCATGTAATTAAGGAGAACGTGAATAATGGGAAAAAACACACAACCCTTATTGAAACGCTGCAAAGCATTGGGGATTAATCCTCTTGTAATGGGTTATGGGAAAGTTTCAAAAAGAAACCAGAAAGAAACTCGAAGAAAGGCATCTGAGTATGGCATTCAGCTTAAAGAAAAGCAAAAAGTAAAATTCATTTACGGCATTTTGGAAAAACAGTTCCATCGCTACTATGTAATGGCAACTAAAAAACATGGTGTTGCAGGTGAAATGCTTCTTCAGCTTTTAGAAAGCCGTCTTGACAACGTTGTTTTCAGATTGGGTTTTTCAAATACTCGTGAAGAAGCTCGTCAGTTGGTAGCTCATGGACATATTCTTGTTAATGGTTCAAAAGTTGATATTCCTTCATATCTTGTAAAAGTTGGTGATGTTATTTCTATTAAAGAAAAAAGCAAATCATCTTCTGGAATCAAATTGATTCTTGCAAAAAATGAAAACAGAGTTGTTCCTGGCTGGCTTGAAGTTGATAAAGCCAGTTTTACTGGCAAGGTGGTTGCTTTAGCTGTAAAAGCTGATATTGATTATCCTGTACAAGAAAACCTCATTGTTGAGTTCTACTCTAGATAAGGAGCTGAAATGGCCCGTAAAAACCTGCTTAAAGGATTTAAGAAACCCAAAGGCGTTACCTTTGAACATATTGAATCAAATCCGGATTATGGAAAGTTCACTGCATACCCGTTTGAAACTGGTTTCGGATCAACCGTAGGTAATACCCTGCGCAGAGTGTTGTTGTCGTCAATTCAAGGCTATGCAATAACTTCTGTTCGCATTACATCTTATGACGCGGACGGTGTTGGTCATGTAATTTCGAGTGAGTTTGAGACCATACCGAATGTTGTTGAAGACACTCTTGAAATAATCAATAGTCTAAAACAGCTTCGTGTACAGCTTCCTGTTGATGTTGAACAAGATACTTTGGAGTTTGAATTTAAAGGACCGGGAACTGTTGTAAGCGATATGCTCAACAAGGAAGGTGCTCTTGAGGTTTTAACTAAAGATTTCACTCTTTTCACTATGATGGAAAATGCAAATTTGCTTTTTGAAATTCAGGTGGATTTAGGAAGAGGTTATGTTCCTGCCGAAGTTAATGAAAATTACATTGAAATTGTTGGTACAATTCCAATGGATGCAATTTTCACTCCGATTCCTAAAGTGAATTATTCGATTGAGCCTTGTCGTGTTGGTCAGCGCAGCGATTACGATAAGTTAGTTATTGAGATTTGGACAGACGGTACTATTGCACCGGACGATGCTTTGGCGGAAGCTGCAAAAATTGCAAAAGATCATTTTTCAGTTTTTGTTAACTTCAATGATGCAGAGCTTAGTCGAAATGATGAACTTGATGATGGTGATGACCGTATCAAGCAGTTGCTTAGTACGCCGGTTGAAGAACTTGAACTGTCTGTTCGTTCTTCAAACTGTCTGAAGAATGCAAATATTCGTACTATTGGTGAATTAACACGTAAATCAGAAGATGATATTGCCAAGACACGCAATTTCGGTAAAAAGAGTTTGCTTGAGATTAAGGAAAAACTTCTTGAATGGAATCTTAGTCTTGGAATGACAGATTATTCTCATCTTAAAAATGCGGTAAATTTACCAAAGCAGAAGGAAGAATCAGATGAATCATAAAAACGGCTTTAATCCGCTTTCACGGACTACTGCACATCGTCGTGCAATGTCTCGAAATATGGTAACTTCTCTTTTCAGATATGAACGCATTACAACTACAAAGGCAAAAGCCCTTGCAGTACGTAAAGCAGCTGAAAAATTGATTACTCGCAGTAAGGTTGATTCAGTTCATAACCGTCGTCAAGCTGCTCGTTTTATTCAAGATGATATTGTTTTAGCTAAGTTATTTAACGAAATTGGTCCAAGAATGAAAGATCGTGCAGGTGGTTATACTCGCGTTTTGAAACTTGGTTTTCGTCAAGGCGATGCTGCTGATATGGTTATTCTTGAATTAGTTGACTACAAGCTTGATGTAGAAAACAAAAAAGAAAAGAAAGACTCAAAACCAGCAAAGAAAACTGCCGAAAAAGCTGAAACAAAAGCAGCTGAAAAAGGCAAGAAAAAGGCTTCTGCAAAAAAAGCAGATACAGAACCCGCATCGTCAAAGAGCGATGAATAATTTAGTATAGGAGATGAACTATGTCAAAATCTCATCGCGGTAAGGGTATTCTTGATAAACCCGCACGTGGTCGCGGAACTTGCGCACGTTGCAAGAAAGAGGGAATTAAAGTTCTCTATGAACAGGAAATTGATGGCAACAAAGCACAAATTTGTAAATATTGCAAAGCTGCTATCAAAAATGGAAAACCTGCTTAATAACTGAACGAGGTTTTACACACAAAAAAAGCTGTCCTATAAAGAAGGGCAGCTTTTTTATTTAAATTCGATTTGTTAATCTTATGAGCTAAAAATCGGAGTTAAATAAACTTATGATGAGCGTATGTTTTTGCGTTGTTCTACAAGTCGCTGGATTTCATTTATGTTTTTAACAATCACATAATTTTCCATAACATCAATTCTGTGTTTTTCAATGTAACGGTTAATTTCATCGCGAGTTTCGTCTAATGTTAGCCCTGCCCAATGTGAAATATCTTGAATAGTTACATCGAAACGACGCATAAAACCTGTCGGCGACATTTGTTGTGGCTGTGTTTCGTCTAACATTAAGAAAACATCACCTATTCGAGCAGTAACATCTGAAATTACAAGAATCTTTAATCTACGTTTTTGTTCGTTTATTCGTCTACAGAACATTTTAAGAAGAATCAACGCAATTGCTGGATTATTTGCTATTAAAAGCTCAAAGTTTGCCTTATTAAATTCAAGCACTTCAACATTATTTACAGCAACACACGTTGCAGAACGCGGGGTGTTTTCAAGAATTGCCATTTCGCCCAAAAATTCAGATGGACCTAAAACGTCAATGTTTTTATTTTTACCGTTTAATGTTTTTGACAATTGAACACGTCCGGATTTTATAAGATAGAAACAATCACCCGGCTCAAATTCTGCAATGAGCACTTCACCCGGTTTATAACTTTTTGCAAAGCGACTAAAAGCCGGTAAAGAAAACTGTTTCATTGGTGAATTTTCTGTTGAAGCTGCATCATCTTCTGTTGTTTCTATAATAACAGGTCTTCTGTTAGGTCTATTCTTTTCTATTTCGTTTTTGCGCTTTGCATCAGCCATATATCTTGCAATTTCTGTTTTATGCGAAGTAGTCGGAAATTTTGTAAGATAGCGTTTGCATAAATCAAAAGTTGTAACGTAATTTTCATCTTCATAAAAACTTCTTACAACATCAAGAATTCCGTCATCTATACTTTCTTCTGCGCTGTTGAGAATAGATTTAATTTTATGATGAATGTTACGTAATTGACCGGAGAAAACTTGAAGCATTTTCATAATAATTGCTTTGTTTCCACTGAAGATTTTTTCAAATTCAGACACAGTCATAGCAACAGCTATAGAATCGGTCAAAACGCGGACAGTTTCCTCTCGGGGAAAATGTCCTAAAGCAGACTTTACACCAAAGAATTCGCCTTCACGAACTTGTTCTGCAAATTCTTTTCCGGTCTCAACGTCTATAGAACTTAAAATTATTGTACCTTTTTGAAGAATAAAGATTCTGTCGTCTTTGTCGCCTTCAAAATAAATAACAGAACCTTTTGAATATTGCATCATCTTTGGCATTTCTGTACATCCTTCATACTATGATGATACCACATTTTTTCTTTTTGTGCTATGGTTTTTTTATGGTAGATTTGCATACTCATTCTAATATATCGGATGGAAGTTTAAATCCTATAGACTTAATTTCTTATGCTATAGAACAAAATTTGAAAGCTATTGCATTGACTGATCATGATACTGCAGATGGCGTAAAAATAGCAGCTGAAGCTGCTGCAAAAAAGAACATTATTTTTATACCTGGTATTGAATTAACTATCGTTTGGCCGACCGGTGAATTCCATTTGCTTGGGCTTGGTTTAAAAAACATTTCTCCGAAATTATCAGATATTTCCCATATGTTGATAAAAAACCGAATGAAGCGGAATCAGTTAATTATCCAAAAAATGTACAACGACGGGTTCGATGTATCTTACGAAGAGCTTGAAGATTCTGTTAAAACTGAATGTATCGGTCGCCCACATTTTGCAGAATATTTTGTAAAAAAGAAATTAGTAAAAAGCAGACAAGAAGCATTTGATAAATATATTGCTCACGGGCGTCCATATTATGTGGAAAAAACAGGCTGCAATCTTGATGAGGCAATAACTGCGATTGTAGAAAGCGGTGCTGTTCCTGTTTTAGCACATCCGTTGTCGTTATATGTTTCATGGGGAAAAATGAAAAGTGTACTTTTTGAATTAAAAGAGCGCGGAATTGTTGGAATAGAAGCATATCACCCCGGTGCGCGCTTAGCAGACTGTATTAAACTTGAAGCTTTGGGAAAAGAACTTGGGTTTTGTATAACAGCCGGAAGTGATTATCATGGTGAGAAAGTCCGAAAAGACAGGCATTTGGGATTTACTGCCGGCAACAGAATAATTGAAGATAAATTCTATTTTGAAGAATTAAAACCATTGCTCGATAACAATTCTTTTTAGAACAAAACTTTTTTGTTCATGTTATTATGAATTTTTATTATGAAGTCATGTCTAAGTAATAAATATGCACATCTGTTTTTAGGGGAGCGTGTTTGTAGCCTCTTATGATATAGGTTTTGTAATTTAGCCAACTTTCGGACTTGAACCGAATACCTGCACGTTACGAGGGTGCTGCTCTACCGGGTGAGCTAAGTTGGCAATTATAAATAATATAACAAAATATTTTTACTCGGTCAACTTGGTAAAAATTCAGTTTAGGCATATGTTCAGTATTTCAAGAAGTTTTATAGTTTTGACGATAATACATAATATTATGGAAAAAAGTATTAAAATTTTTTTATATATATGTTTAAGTTTTTTTGTTATTTCTTGTGTTTCAAATAAAGACAAGCATGTTGAAAAAATTCCAGATACTGAAGAAAACACTGAAGAAAAACATCTTGATAGAAAAGAAATATTTCAGCTTGTTGAACAGATAATAACAGAAGTTGCAGAAGATGCAGCTCAGGAAGGTTTAACTCCAAAAAAAGAATCGGTTCCCGAAGAAAAACAAAAAACTGAAACAGTAAATGCAATTACAAAATCTCTTAAAAAAATGAAAAACACTCAACAAATTGCAGATTTTATAGAGAAAAACTATTCAGAAAAATTTGAGATTCCATATGAAACTTTTTCAGCAAGTTTAGATTTACCGGACAGCAATTTGTTGCCGTTTGGTGCTCTTGTTTTTGAATCTTATCGGCTTGCGTATCCGTATAAAAATATGAAAGTCTATGAAAAAGATGGAGATTGGTGTATTGAACTTGAAGATATGATTTTTGCATGGGCTGACGGCAGAATCCTGCCTTTTAAGAAGCGTGTTGAAGCATCTCAATACGGCAAGCAGATGATTTATCCCAATTTTGGCAAGCCGCGCAACCCAAAAGAATATACGCCCGAAGATTTGATTGAGCTTAGAAAAAAAGGAACAAAAGATTATCTTGCTGAAGAAAAACCTGTTGATTTATCTTTTACGCAGTTTTTGTTCCAAACAAACGATAGGATTGAAACGGAACGAAATATTCGTTCAATGACTTTTTTAGGTCATAGACTTAATATTCATAAAATGGTTCTTCCGTTTTTTGAAAAAATAGACAATGAAATAAGAGCGTTGGCAAAAACGGACAAAGAAATTGCTTCTTTTATTGCAAATATTTCTGAAATAGGCGGCTATAATTGGCGCGTAATAGACGGTACTGCCGGAAGAAGAAGTTATCACAGTTACGGCATGGCAGTTGATATTTTAGTAAAAAACAACAAAAAACCTATATACTGGGAATGGGTTCGCACATGGAACAGCAAATGGATGCTTTTGCCGCAATCGAGTCTTTGGTTGCCGCCTGAAAGTGTAATAAAAATCTTTGAAAAATACGGATTTGTTTGGGGCGGAACGTGGGACGAATATGATACTATGCACTTTGAATACAGACCGGAACTTGCAATTCTTGCATACTTGTCTATTGTAGATGAAGAGTAGTGCTGAAACTTTTGATGTGATTTTTTGAAAATGAGTAATATGATTCTCGTTGACGATTTTGCCGCACTATTTGGTCAGTTTGAATTTATATTTGATATTGAGTTTCGCTCAATAATTTGGGAATCAATATGTATTGAACTGCATGGCTTGCCTTCTATGCTGTTGATTAATAATTGTGTGGCAAGAATCCCTTTTTGATAACCTGTTTGGTTAACTACTGTCATTGGTGGTACTAACAATTTACTTATAGGCAAATTGTCAAAACCTGCGATAGATAAATCATTTGGAATTTTTATGTTTAATATAGCAGCTGCACTGTAAAAGGCGGGTGCATAAGAATCGCTCATGCAATAAATTGCTGTTGGTCTGTTTGGTTTTGAAAGTATTTCTTTTGCTTCTTCTATTGCTTCTTCGGGTTTAGTTTTTGGATAATAATAAGATAATTCAATTTTTTCATTATTTAATGCTGAATGTTTTTCAAATGAATTCATTATTCCTTTTAGCCTGTAAGTCATTGTGTAAGAACAATTTTCAGACGCTTCGTCTATAGGACTCAATGTGCAAATGCAAATGCGTTTATGTCCGTTTTTTATAAATAAATCAAGAAGTTTTTCCGCTGTTGATATTTCGTCAATCCCAATATTTAAATATTCATTTTGAAATTCTGCGTCAATAGTTACATACGGCATTTGTCTTTTTTTTAGATGTTGATGAATTGTATTGTTTTTTATTATTCCAATGACGATAATTCCGCCGACAAAAGTTTGCTGTATTGCTGCTGAAATATCATTTTTTAGTGGCTCAAGTATAGAAAGCATAAAATTTTCTTCGTTGCATACAGAAGCTATTCCTTTGAGAATTTCTGAAACGTAAGGATTGTCAAAAGCATATTCAATCGGCTGTGTGAGCATAAACCCAATTGTTCGGTTCTTTTTTGTTGCAAGAATTCTTGCAACAGGGTTTGGAACGTATCCAAGTTCTTTTGCCGCTTGCATTATTTTATTGTATGTGGTTTTGGAAACTCTTGAGGGAGTATTAAAAGCAAAAGATACAGAAGCCTTAGAGCAGCCGGCGCGTTCTGCAATGTCTTTAATTGTAGCTTTCATGATTAGAGTATGAAAGCGGTTTCTTCTTTTGTCAACAAGGTTTATGCTGAATTATTTAAGATTCGCACTTTTTACAATTTATATATTTTGTGCATTTTGCGTATTGTTTGTCTGTTTCAAAGATTTTACATTTAAAATTCAAAAAAACTACAAAAAAAATTAAAAATTTCTAATTAAATATATATGAATATTTTTAGTTTTTCACCTTTTGGATATGAAGGAGCAATGGTAACAGTTGAAGTTGATTTGCGACGCGGAATTCCTTCTGTTGACATTGTCGGTCTTGCAGATAACGCTGTAAAAGAATCAAGAGAGAGAATGCGAGCGGCGATTCGCAAAAGTGGCTTTGATTTTCCGCAAGACAGAGTTTTGGTAAGTTTGTCGCCGGCTGATGTAAAAAAAGAGGGGGCAGGCTTTGATTTAGCTATTGCCATTGCAGTTCTTGCTGCAAAACATAATTTTCAAGGCGGCGAAGATTGTTTAATAATGGGCGAGCTTGATTTGTCCGGAAACGTTCGCCCCGTGCGTGGTGTTAATGCTGCTATTTCTACCGCACAAGAACAAGGCATAAAATGGTGTATTGTTCCCGCTGGCAATGAAAGGGAAGCTTTAAATTCCGGTCTTGGCGTTTGTGCGGTAGACACTTTGGAAAAAGCGTTTGATTTTGTTTCAGAGTCTGTTCGCGGCGAGATTCCATATTCAAATGCAGATATTGCAAATTTTTCATTAAAGGAAACAGAAGAAGTTGTTTTTGCTCCTTTAGATAAAAGCATAGATTTTTCGTCTGTAAAAAAACAAGGGCGGCTTATTCGTGGTTTGCAGATAGCCGCTGCCGGCGGGCATAATTTAATTGTTTACGGACCTCCCGGTTGCGGCAAAACTTTGTCTATTCAAAGAATCACTTCAATTTTGCCTTGTCTTACTTTGGAAGAATCTAGGATTGTTACGCGCATTTATAGCTTGGCAGGATTAATTCCGGCGGGTTGTGCACCAATAACAAGCCGACCTTTCCGCTCGCCGCACCAAAGCGCAACTCTTGAGGGCATGACCGGCGGTGGTTATCAGTGCCGCCCCGGAGAGATTTCATTAGCTCATAATGGCGTGTTGTTTCTAGATGAAGCTGCGGAATTTCGTACAAATGTTCTTCAAAGCCTTAGAATTCCAATGGAGCTTGGCAGTGTAACGTTGAGCCGCGCAGGTAGGCACACAACTTTTCCTGCACGGTTTCAGCTTTTAATGGCTTCAAACCCTTGTCCATGCGGGAATTTCGGCTCGAAAGATAAAGTATGTATTTGTAGTCCACGTTCTGTAGAGCAATATTGGAAAAAACTAACAGGACCTTTATTAGATCGAATTGATATTAGAGTGCCACTTTTCGGCTTTAATTCGGAAGAAATTCAAACTGATAACGATGAAATATTCGATGATAAATTTGCTTATTATGATAATATTTCATCAGCAAAATTAAGACCGTCGATAGCACTTGCCGTACATATGCAGCGTCGTCGTCAAGGGAAATGTAACGCTGTGCTTACACCTGAAGAAATCAGCGAAAAAATTGTTCTTACAGAAGATGCTTCAGAACTGTTTCAAGAATGCGTAAGCGATTCAAATTTTTCAGGCAGAGCAGAACATAGCATTTTAAAACTTTCTCGCACAATTTCGGATTTGGAAGGCTCTGAAACTATAAAACTTGAACATATTTTAGAAGCTGTGGAATTCCGAAAAAACGAAGGAGGACTTGATATTTGTTTTTAGAAACAGAAACAAATATCAAGATTCGCTTTAGTTTTTCAGCTCCGTTAAAAAATTATTTTTTTGTAAAATAGACGGTGTAGCTTTCGTCTGTAATTTCATATAACGGCACAAACTGAAAATTTTTATCCTGAAATTTTGTATTATAAGTGCTTTGTTTCCAAGAAAAAGACGAATATAAATGTTCCAGTTGTTGAATCAATGTGTTTTTTATGTCTTTGTTTATTTTAAGACCGCAATCTGAATCTATAAGACCTGCAAGCACAATCGGGCCTTCCATTACTGCAATCATGTTTTCCGTGCCGTTCAAATCAACGGAATAAACTTCCGGTGTAAATGAAATTTTCAGTCCAAAATAACCTGTGTCAACATTTATGCATGCATATCCGTTTTTGATTTTCGGTTCAATTTTTTTGTTATCAAAAATAAAATTTGTATTTTTGCTCCATGTAGGAATCCTGAATTTCAATTCTTTTTTTGCGCCTTTGTTCTTTATTATAAAATTTAGTTGCCATCTGGACATTTGACCGATTTCTGCTTGTGAAAAAGTAGATTGAGTATCATAAAATTTCATATCAACAGATTGTTTTATTGAAAACGAATGTTCATCTGATTCATAAATTGAAGGAATATATTGATTTATAAAAATTGAATTGTTTTCGTCAACAGCATAACAAAAGCGATTGTATATAGTCTGAGCCTGAACCATTGTTCCATGACAACAGAAAAAATCTCGTGTTTTGCTCCCAAAGCTTTTTTTTGCGCCTGCTTGTAACGGCAAAAAGTAGCTTGGCATAGCTGTATGTTTGTTTTGTTGAGCTAAAAAACCATTGTAAAGATTTAGTTCAATATAATCTTGATATTTTGAATCAGCTGTGAGCAAAAACATATATTGAGCAAATCTGCACATATTATAGACAGTACAAAATTCTTGGTCATTTTCATTTAGAAAATTGGCTTGCATATTGCACGGTATCCAAAATTCTCCTGAATTGCTTCCGCCGGTGCAAAAATATCCACGCTCTTCTACAGCCCACCTCCAAAACTGTTCGGCAATTTCTAGCCACTTTTTATCTTTAGTAATCATATACATTTTGCATGCGCCGTGAGCAAGCGGAATACTTGCGTTCGCATGAATATTTGTAAGCGCATCCTTTTTTTCTAAAAGAGTTGAAAATTCAGTATTGGCTGAATAAGCTTTCGCTAAATTCATATATTTTTTATCAGCAGTAATTTCATACATAGCAGCCCAAATTTCAAGCATTCCGCCTTGCTCGCCGGAATAAATTGCTTTAGGATTATGTTTTTCTTCGTATTCTACCCAGCGAACATACCAATCTGCAAGATTGTTCAAAATCTTTAAGGCTTTTTTGTTTTTAGCATAAACGTAAGAATCCATTAAACCCATGCAAGTTTTGTGCATTGTATATTGCGGCGACCAAATATATTCGGTTGTTTCAAGTCTTGCAAAATATTTTTCCGGAATTGAGCCTACCCATTTGCCGCCGTTCAGTTTTTGGCATCGTTCCAGTTCGTCAATAATATGGTCAAGTTTCGATTTTAATTCCGAATCGCCGTAAGTTCCGATTAACATGGCTGATGCAGATAACCAGTGCCCTAAAAAATGTCCTCGAAGCTGACAACTTGGAGATTCCCAGCCCCAGTGCATTTTTGCACATTCAGGATTATGAACGCGGGAATTCGGCGTGCAAATTCCCGCTTCAAAATAAAAATTCTGCAACAAGCAATCCGAATCCAGCTCAATCAAATATGAGCGGTTTATATTTTCTCGTTCCTTAAAAATTCCATCTGTTAAACGAACTTCGCCGATTTTTGTATTTTGCATCATATTCATACCCTTTTGATTAATTTTCTGCTTTCATTTTACAACTACTTTTGAAGTTTGTCGGCTGAAAAGTGAATTAAATTTCAAAACAAAACAGATTGTGCATCTTTGTTTGTTTCGCACTTCAAGGTGAATTTTACAAAACACACCTGTTTTATGATATACTCAAGAGAAAAAATCATTAAATCGCTTGGGTTTTGTGCTGAAGTTTGAGGTATTCACATGAATGATAAATTGCTTTTTACAACAGTACCTGAAAAATGGGAAGAATATCTTCCTTTGGGGAACGGACGGCTCGGTTGCATGGTTAAAACTCACCCATGTAACGAAATAATTCAGCTTAATGAAGAGGGAATTTGGTCTGGAGGTCCTCAGGAGCGTTCAAACCCCGACACACAAAAAACGCATTCAAAAATACGAAATCTTGTAAAAAGCGGAAATGTGCTTGAAGCTCAAGAACTTGGGTTTGAAACAATGAGCGCAATGGGCTTCAACGAGCGAGTTTATCAGACTGCTGGTGATTTTAAAATAGATTTTTATGCTGATGATAATTTTGGAATTGAATGCGGCTGGCCTCTTCGCCATAAAAGCGATCAAGCTTGCATAGATTCTTATAAGTCTGTTCTTGATATTTCAGCTGCAAATTGTGATATAACTTATACAGACAAAAACGGAACTAAATTTTCACGGCGTATTTGGGCGAGTGCAGCAGACGACGCAATCTTTATGCATGTTAAAGCAGAAAAACTCGGACAGATTAATTTTCGCGGTTATCTTGATCGCGGAATTTGGTGCGACAGTGTTTATGTAAAAAACAACTTTATATTTCTCGAAGATTCGCATGGAATTCCGTTTTGTGTTGGCGTAGGTGTTGTAGCGAATGGCGGTAAAGTATATACATCAGGATTTACTTTAGCAGGAGATAACTGCAATGAAGTGCTTTTTTTTATAGATATAAATTCATGGAAATGGAATAAAAAAAATATAGATAAAAAACAATATGAAAAATTGATTAAGAAAAATGTATGGAGCTCAAAATGTAATAATAAGCTTTTGGAAATTAAAAAATTTGCAGAAAATCATGGTGTAAAATTTGCTGTTGAATATTATTTTAAAAGACATTTAGATGAATACAAAGCTTATTGGAACAGAATGAGTTTGCAAATTGGCGAAATTCCTTCTTGCAAAGAATTTGATGTAACAACGCCAATGTTGCTAAAGTCGGCTAGTTTTGAAAATACTCACCTCGTAAATATATATGCAAATTTTGCTCGCTATCTTTTAATTTCGGCAAGTCGTGTTCCAGGCGAACTTCCAATAACGCTTCAAGGTCTTTGGAACTGTTATATAGATCCACCTTGGGGCAGCAAATATACAATTAATATAAATGCACAAATGAATTATTGGCCTGTAAATATGGCTGCGCTAAGTGAATGTGAATATCCGTTTTTTAATTTGCTTGAGCGTGCTTACGAGAAAGGCTGTTATGTTGCAAAAAAAATGTATGCTTGTCGCGGTTATGTGCTTCATCACAATACAGATTATTGGGGAGATGCTTGTCCTCAAGATACATGGCTGCCCGGAACTTATTGGGTGCTTGGCGCAGCATGGGTTTCAATTCATATATGGGAGCATTTTGAATATACTCAAAATATTGCAATTTTAAAGCGATATTATTATTTGATTCACGAATCATGTCGCTTTTTTGTAGATTATTTACAGCCATGCAGTTTTACTGCTGAAGATGAAACGCCGTATCTTGTAATAAATCCATCTTTATCTCCGGAAAATTCATATGTTACAAAAACAGGGCAGGTGGGCGCATTTACCGAAGGTTCGCAAATGGATAACATGATTCTTGAACATCTGTTTAAGAGTTGCTTAAAAGCATATGCTGTTCTTGGCAATTCAGCTCGTAACAAAAAAAACAAGCGTTATAATGAGTCCGAATATGCGGATTTTGAATATGTGTTAAATCACTTAAAGCCGCCTTCTCTAAATAAAGACGGTTCTCTTATGGAATGGAATACTGAAGTAGAAGAAGCAGAACCGGGCCATCGTCATATTTCGCATCTTTATGGATTGTTTCCGGGGCATACAATTACAGTTGAAAAAACGCCTGACCTTGCCGAAGCTTGCAAAAAAACTTTAACCAAACGCTTAGCACATGGCGGCGGTCATACAGGTTGGAGCCAGTCATGGATTATCAATTTTCGTGCACAGCTTGAACAAGGCGACGAAGCATTAAAAGCACTTGTATCATTGTTTTGCCATTCAACATTACCGAATCTGCTTGATAATCATCCCCCGTTTCAAATTGACGGCAATTTCGGCTCATTCGCCGCAATTATGCGAATGCTTATTCAGTCTGAATATAATGACGACGGCACAGTGTATGTAAAATTATTGCCAGCTCTCCCAAATGAAAAAGCATGGCAAACAGGCTTTGTGCGAGGAATTGGAATTAAAGGCAACTGGTTTTTAAGTTTTAACTGGAAAAACAGGAAAATTGAGAATTTAGAATTGATTCCGGGAAAAAACGCAATATCAAAAAACAAGCTAAAATTTAGCGAAAATACAAACCTTTGACGCAGTTGTGCATTTTGTCGCTCCAAATCCTAAACTGTAGAATTTTCCAATGCGAAACGATTCTGTACGGATGTATGGTTCAAATTCCGTTAATCAGGTTTTTTCGCCTGATTAACTTGCAAAATCGGACGAGTTATATGCACATTAAAAAATTCTATTAACGGCCCCATGAAGAACGCAGTAATTATAGTTCCAGCTCCTGCGATTGTGGGAATTGCAGAAAATTTACCGCCAGAAAACAAAAACAAAATTGTTCCTGTAATTACGCAGACTAAATCTGTGATAATGCGTACATACTGAAATTTTCCTTTTTTCCAAGTGTTGCAAATTATAAGAGCAACTGCATCGTATGTTGAAACGCCAAGATCTGCTGTCATATAAAATGCAGACCCAAAACAAATAATCACAACTCCAACTACAAGACAAATAATACGCACAATTATATTCGGCTCAACTATAATTGTTTGTAAAAATTCAAAAGTAAACTGCGTAATATAGCCGAGCAAAAATAAATTTATGAAAGTTGCAATCCCAATGTAATGTTTATCAAATGTGAGTGCAAAAAGCAAAAGAACAGCATTTGCAATCACATAAAGAGTTCCAAATTTGATAGGAACTAGCGCATCAAGGCCAGCCATAAAAGACTGGAACGGATCAACTCCTAGTGCCGCAATTTTAAATATTCCAACACTTATTGCGCAAATTATTACACCAAAAAGAGACATCAATATTCGTTTCGCTTTTGTATTCATAAAAGTAATTATATTTGCAAATCAAATCTTGTAGTAGAGGGAAAAATCCTTATGATTCGCTGAAAATTGTTTAGATAAGGTAAAGTTATCAGCATAAATTGATTTTTTAATTCCTTTTGGAAAAATATAGTGTATATTTGTGTTATGAAACGCACAATTTTTATTATATTATTGACAATAGTTTTCGTTTTCGGCTGCACAAAAAAAACTTTAAGTGAATCTGCGAAAACAATTTTCGCAATCAACGCAGAGGAACAAACTGTGTCATTTAAACGTGTTTCCATGAAAGAAGGAATTGCTCTTTCTAGGAATAATCCGGATTCAATTATTGTCGATGTTCGCCGCCCTGAAGAATATGGAAGCGGGCACATTCCGGGTGCAGTGATTTTAACTATGGAAAAAATTAATGAAGAAACAGCACAAGCTGTGTTGCCCGATAAAAACCAGATGATTTTGATATATTGCAGAAGCGGCAACCGAAGCAAAATTGCGGCGCAAATGCTCGTTGAATTAGGTTACCAAAACGTTTATGAAATAGGCGGAATTTTCGATTACAGCGGCGAAATTGAAAAATAAAAGTTCAGCATAACGATACGTTCGTTTTAAGGAATTATGAGAATTATGTATTTTTTTTGTTGACAATTGATGATTATGTGATATATTAAACCAGTAATGATTACTGTTTTTCAAAGAAAGAATATGAATTATAGCAGGCAGCGTGATTTAATAATGGAGTATTTGAAAACCACCTCATGCCACCCTACTGCTGAGAAAATTTACGAAAAGGTAAAGCTACAAGAACCAAACATAAGTCTTGGTACGGTTTACAGAAATTTAAAACAGCTTGTAGATAATAAAATGATTTTGCGCCTTCATATGGGAGATGGAGTAGACCGCTTTGATGCAAACATAAGTGAACATAATCACTTATATTGCACAAATTGTGGCAAGGTGTATGACCTTGAAAAAAAAATACCAGATAAGGTTGTTCAGAATATTTATACGTCTGATTTTCAAGGCGAAAACAAAATCGATGGATTTGTAATTTACTTTTATGGTAAATGTAGAAGTTGTAAATTATTGAATTAGGAGGGATTTTTTTGTGGATATAAAAGCATTATTTAACTTGTCGTATGGTGTTTTTATTCTTGGTGCAAAATCGGGCGACAAAATAAATGCTTGTGTAAATAATACATGTATGCAAGTTGCAAACGATCCGATTCGCATAGCTATTTCTATTTTGAACAGAAATTATACTTGCCAGTTTATAAAAGAATCTGGCACTTTTTCTCTTTCTGTTTTAGACAAGACCACGACTTTTGATACTATAAAACATTTTGGTTATCAAAGCGGTCGTGATGTTAATAAGTTTGAACAGTTTCCATATTTACTTGATTTGAATGGAAATCCTTATCTGAAAAGCCAGATATGTTCTATGATCTCTGCTAAAGTTTTATCAAGTCAAGATTTAACTACCCATACTTTGTTTATAGCTGAAATTCAGGAGGCACAAGTTATGAGCAACGAAAAACCAATTACCTATTCGGATTATCAAAATGATATTAAGCCAAAGCCAGCGACACAAGCTGAAAAAAAGATTGTCGGTTGGCGATGCAAAATCTGCGATTATGTGTATGATGGTGCGGAAATTCCACAAGATTTTATCTGCCCATTGTGCGGTCATCCTGTTGACGATTTTGAGCCGATTTATGAATCATAATGAATAGCGCAATGCGAAAACTTGAACATTGCGCTAAAAAACAGCATATAATTTTCGACTTGAATATTGATTTATGCAACGATTTATAAATGCTGAATATTTTATTTTTTATCAATATCAAAATTGAAATTACAATTATGGTATTAAGGTGAATTTTAACAATTTAATTTTTATATTCACCATAAATTACATTTTTTAGGAGAATTATTATGGAAATGAAATTTTACAAGTGTGAACTTTGTGGAAAAATTATTGCAAATGTAAAAGAAACAGCTGTACCAACAATTTGCTGTGGCGAAGCAATGCAGCAACTTATTCCAAATACAACCGATGCTTCTGGTGAAAAACACGTTCCTGTTGTTACAAAAAAAGGCAACTTAGTAGAAGTTACTGTTGGTTCTGTAGATCATCCTATGATTCCGGAACATTTCATTACATGGATTGCAATTCAGACAAAACACGGCAATCAGCGCAAAGAATTAAAAGCCGGCGATGCGCCAAAAGTAACTTTTGCTGTTGTTGATGGAGATGAAGTAATTAAAGCATTTGCTTATTGCAATTTGCATGGACTTTGGGAATCAGCAAACTAAAATAATAAAATTAGGAGTTGCAAAACATGAATAAATATAAAGGAACACAGACCGAAAAAAACTTACAAGCTGCTTTTGCAGGAGAATCACAAGCTAGAAACAAGTACACATATTTTGCTTCTACTGCAAAAAAAGAAGGCTTTGAACAAATTGCCGCGATTTTTGAAGCAACAGCAAACAACGAAAAAGAACATGCAAAAATGTGGTTCAAAGAGTTAAACGGAATCGGTGATACAGCTGAAAACTTAGGAGCTGCTGCTGATGGTGAAAATTATGAATGGACAGATATGTATGATGGTTTTGCAAAAACAGCTGAACAAGAAGGTTTTCCAGAATTAGCTGCAAAGTTCAGAGCTGTTGCTGAAGTAGAAAAACATCATGAAGAGCGTTATCGTGCATTGCTTAAAAACGTAGAAACTGCTGCTGTTTTTGAAAAGAGCGAAGTTAAAGTTTGGGAATGTCGCAACTGCGGTCATATTGTAGTTGGAAAAAAAGCACCGGAAATTTGTCCGGTTTGTGTTCATCCAAAAGCATATTTTGAAATCAATGCGAAAAACTATTGATTAGTGCGTGTTTCATGTTGAACAAAACATAAAGTACAATTTTCTCTATTACAAAAGGTTTGATACCCTGCACTTAAATAATGCAAGGTATTAAACCTACTCTTTATTAAGAGCGGTTTAGACACGATAATTAAACAATCAGTAAATTAATTTTCTTAATTTGCTGAAATTTACTTGTCGTAAAACAGTGAGGTGTGTTGTTTTCTAAAGCTTTGACTGTTTTGTAACAGTTGACAGTTTTTTGAACAATAAAAAGGTGCAAAAGGTACAAAATGGAAATTACAAAAGATATAAAATATGTTGGTGTAAATGATCATAAGATTGATTTGTTTGAGGGACAATTTGTAGTTCCAAATGGAATGTCTTACAATTCTTATGTAATTCTTGATGAAAAAATTGCGGTTATGGATTCTGTGGCTGAAACCTTTGGAGCTGAATGGCTTGAAAATATAAAATCCGTTATCGGTGAAAAAAAGCCCGAATATCTTGTTATTCAGCATATGGAAATGGATCACTCAAATAATATTCTTGCGTTTACGCAGGAATATCCGGAAGCAAAAATTGTTGCAACAAAAATGGCTTTTGCTATAATGAAATGCTATTTTGGAAATGATTTTTTAGAAAAACAAATAATTGTTACGGATTGTTCTAAGCTTGAACTTGGAAAACATATTTTGAATTTTGTTACGGCACCAAATGTACATTGGCCTGAAGTTATTATGACTTATGAAAGCACAGAAAAAGTGCTTTTTGCAGCTGACGGTTTTGGCAAATTCGGTGCAAATGATATAGAAGATCCCGAAGGCTGGGATTGCGAAGCTCGTCGTTATTACTTTGGAATTATAGGAAAATTCGGTACTTTTGTTCAGTCTGCGCTTAAAAAATTAGCAGACTTTGAAATTAAAATTATATGTTCTTTACATGGACCTGTATTAACAGAAAATCTAAATTATTACATAAACCTTTATGATATATGGTCTTCATACAAGCCTGAATCTGAAGGTGTTATGATTGCTTATACTTCCATATATGGAAATACAAAAAAAACAGTGGAAAAACTTGCGGAGCTTTTAAAATCAAAAGGATGCAAAAATGTTGTTGTTGCAGATCTTGCAAGAGAAGATTTGCACGAATGTGTAGAAGATGCATTCCGTTACGAAAAATTGATTTTAGCTACTACAACATACTGCGGCGGTGTTTTTCCAAAAATGAGAGAATTTATACAGAATCTTACAGAGAGAAATTATCAAAACAGAAAAGTCGCTTTTGTAGAGAATGGTGCTTGGGGGCCGTTGGCTGCAAAATGTATGGAAGTTCTTTTTGTAGATTCAAAAAATATTACATTTGCAGAAAACAAAGTAACTGTAAAAATTTCAATGAATGAAGATACAATTCTTCAGCTTGAAAAGCTTGCAGAAGAAATGAAATAATCGCGAAAACTTTTGTGCTCCAAGATTTTGTATTGTTGTGGTTTTTGCAATTTGTTTGTTCTGTGTTAATTAAGTGAAAATCAAATGAAAAAAAATATAAAACTGTTTTTTATTGTTGGATTAATTTTTACTTATACAAATTTTTTTGCTTTTGAAAAAATTGTATTTGAAGAGAAAAACGAATTTAATGGATTAACTGAAAAATATATTTTTCACCCGAGCGATGAGCAGTTTCAGCAATGCCAGAATGTTGTTGCAAGTTATGATGATGATAATAAACTAAGAAAAATTTCTTATTTTCTATCTTCGGAACTCCAAAAACAAACAGGGTTTCAGTATCAGGAAGAATTTTATGAGAATGATGTTCTTGTAGAATATAAATGTATTTTTTCAGATGAAGAGTTCGCAAAAAAGGGAATAAAATACCGTATTGAAAAAGTAGATAATAAAGATAATCCTTATATGTATGGATTGTCTGACGGTTCGCACTCCGTTTTTTTTCCGGCTGATTTTTTTGTGAGTCAATATCCATGTTATAACTTAAAATATCTTTCTGCGCTTTTTTTTAGAGATGAAGGGGCTAAAGGCAATCGCTATGTTTTTAGCAAAAAACTTTCTAAGGGCGCTTCTTTTGTAACGGTTTCTTCTGAAATTGAAAAACTTACAAAACATGATATAGATAATATACAAAAGATTTCTACTTTTTTTGGCAATGAGCAAATTGCAGAAATATATAATTGCAAAGTTCGTGTTGTATCTGCAGGAAAAGAATATACCGCATATATTCAAAAAAATTTTGCAAGAGGCATATCAAAAAATATGTTTTGTTTGTTGGCTTATTGCACAATGGGGCTAAACGAAAATCTTTATTTGTTTGCAACTGCATTTATTGAAGCTGAAAAAAAATAATAAAACATTCATGCAGATAAAATACAAAGATTACAATCAAAAGAAAATATTTCTCTATAGAAACCGGAAGATACTTGTAAAACAAGAATTTTCCTTGAATAATTTTCATAATTTTATACTTGATTTTATCAATTGTATTTCGTATGTTAAGCTGCTTGCTTAGCAGATTGCTAAGCAAATTACATGGCAATTTTAAATAAAATTATTTTGGGGAATGTTCATGTTTACACAGGAGCATATACTTACGGCTCTTTTAATTTTTATAGCGCGAATAGCAGACGTATCACTTGGAACTTTTCGTCATGTGATGATTATAAAACGAAAAAGATGCTATGCTTTTTTTATTGCTTTTTTTGAATCACTCATTTGGGTTTATGCGGTGTCGCGTGTAGTAACTGCATTAACGGATCCTATTACGTCTGTTGCTTTTGCACTAGGATTTGCTTCAGGAACATTTATTGGAATTACTATCGAAGGTTTTTTTAAGATAGGAGACCAAGCTGTTAGAATCTTTAGTTTCAAAGGAGATGTGCTATCATGTTTCTTGAGAGAGCAGGGTTTTAGAGTTACTGTTTTTGACGGGCAAGGAAGAGATGGGGTTGTAAAGATGCTTTTTGTACAGGTAAAAAGAAGGCAAGTCAAAAAGGTTTTTA
>JAAYQG010000127.1 GCA_012519415.1 Treponema sp.
CAGGATGAGGGTTTTCAAAAGTCAATCCGCTTATGATTGAAATATTCCTGCTGAAAATATTCCAATCATAAGCGGATTGACTTTTGAAAACCCTCATCCTGGTATTCGTGTAAATGCAAAGTTAAGACCTCTGTTTAAACAAATCGGTTCAATATTGGAAAAAAAGCCCGCATATTTCAGTGCAATCTCTGAAATTAGAATTGCACCAAAGGATTATGGAGAATATGACCTCATCTTGTACCCAATGCATTCAAAAATTCGTGTTTTAGCCGATAAGGAATTGAATGAAGAATCGTTACAGTATATGATGATTGTACTTGATGTAATTGATTCCCTTGATCCTGATGTTACTGAAGTAGATTTGCGTTATGGTGCAGTTTCTTATAAAACAAAAAATTCAAACAGCACACATCAGTTAAAAGGGGTTTCCTTGAATAACGATTCTAATCGCCGCTAGGGAGCTGGATTTTGAATAATGTAATTGTCGGTTTGGATATTGGAACTAACAATGTGCGCACAGTTATTGCAGAAATGTCTGAAGACGGAAGTTTAACTGTAACAGGTGTTGGTTCTAGCCCTTCAACAGGTCTTCGTAAAGGTGTCGTTCTCAATATTGAAGCTACTTTAAAAGCTATTCAGACTGCTATAGAAGCAGCTGAATTGATGTCGGGATGTGAAGTTAATTCCTGCTATGTTGCAATAGGTGGTTCTCAAATTGAAAGTTTCAATTCAAAAGGGCTTGTTGCGGTTTCAAGCAAAGGAAAAGAAAATAAAGAAATAGACCAATCTGATATTGATCGTGTCATTGATGCGGCACGAGCCATAATGATTCCTATGGATCGTGAAATTCTTCATGTAATTCCACAGTCGTACATTGTTGATGGTCAAGGTGGTTTGAAAGAACCTCGTGCAATGATTGGTGTCCGTCTTGAAGTTGAAGTTCATATTGTTACAGCTTCTGTTACAGCTACACAAAATATTGTTAGATGTGTAAATCGTGCAGCGTATGGAGTTGACGGTATTATGCTGAAAACTTTGGCAGCAGCTCGTTCTGTAATGACTCAAGAGGAGCGCAATCTCGGTTCAATTTTAATTGATTTAGGTGGCGGTACTACAGATGTTCTTGTTCTTGTTGAAGATGCGCCTCTTTGTTCTTGTTCAATTCCTGTAGGCGGGCAAATGGTTACAAATGATATTTCTATTGTTAAGGGAATATCTTCTGAAAATGCGGAAAAAATAAAAATAGATGCAGGTTGTTGTTGGGAGCCGTTGCTTGATACATACGAAGAAGTATTACTTCCGGGTATTGGTGGTCGTGCGCCAGAGATAATTACTCGCAATGAATTATGTCATATTATTCAGCCGCGTGTTCAAGAAATCCTTGAAATGACTCGTGATAAGCTTGCTCTTCTAACAAAATCAAAACAGCTTTCTGGCAATATTGTACTTTGTGGCGGCGGCGCACTTATGCATGGTATTGCAGATCTTACTTCATATGTTTTTGATACTTCTGCTGTGCGTATTGGCAATTCCGCAAAAATGGGTGGACTTCTTGATGAGTATCATACTCCGCAGTATGCAACTGCAACCGGCATTGTTTTAACACAGGCTGATATGCGTAGAAAAGCTATTGAGTCTGGCGCATTGCAAATAAGAGAATCAAAAAGAGATAATGTATTTACTAAAAGCTTGTTTGCAAGTTTAAAAGAATTTTTCAAAGAGTTTTTCTAAAGGTTGTAACTGTGTGATTTTCTAAAAACTCTAAGAACTAAAGTTTTTAGAAATGTTAATTAATGCTGAAAAAATCGATTTTTGCACAGTTTTGTGGCCGATTCGTAAATCTTCTAATTTTTTCTTGAAAACTTCCGATTCTTTTGATATACAGTATCAAACTGTTTAGTTTTTATTAACAGGTAGGTATTGTTTGTAATTATATGCTTTCAATTTTGATGTTGAATGCTTTAATTTTGTATAATTTACGCGTTTTCCTAGGAGTGGGAGAAAACATGATGGATATTGAAATTCTTAGTCAGCAGAATGTCAGCCCGACTGTAATTAAAGTAATTGGTGCAGGTGGCGGAGGTTCAAATGCCGTAAATCGAATGATTGCTTGCGGTCTTGAAAATGTAGATTTTGTTGTAGCGAATACAGATGTTCAAGCATTGAATTATTCAAATGCAACGCAAAAAATTCCAATTGGTTCTAAATTGACAGGCGGGCTTGGTGCAGGCGGTAAACCGGAAATTGGAGAAAAGGCCGCACAAGAAGACGCCGAAAGAATTAAGGAAATTTTGCAAGGTGCAAATATGGTATTTGTAACTGCTGGAATGGGTGGCGGCACAGGAACAGGTGCAGCTCCTGTTATTGCAAAAATCGCTCGTGACCAAGGTGCATTAACTGTGGGCGTTGTAACAAAACCTTTTGAATATGAAGGTAAAGTTAAAATGGCTCTTGCAGAAGAAGGCATAAGAAAACTTCGTGCTGCTGTTGATACACTTATTGTTATTCCAAACCAGAATCTTCTCAAAATTGTTGATAAAAAAACACCAATAAAAGAAGCTTATAGAATGGCTGATGATGTTCTTCGACAAGGTGTTCAGTGTATTTCAGATTTGATTACGAAGCCGGGTTTTGTAAATGTAGATTTTGCTGATGTTAAAACTACAATGGAAAACAAAGGCGATGCAATTATGGGCACAGGTATCGGCAAAGGCGAAAATAGGGCTGTAGATGCTGCTACTGCTGCAATTAATAATCCGTTGCTAGAAGATTCTCGTATTGAAGGAGCCAAAAACATTCTTATAAGTATTACGGGAGATGATTCACTTGCTTTAGTTGAAACTGAAGAAATTGCAAAAATCATTACAGCAACTGCTGACCCTGAAGCACTTATAATTACCGGAACAGCTATTGACCAGAGTATGAACGAAGAAGTTTTAGTTTCTGTTATTGCGACAGGTTTTAATGCGGATTTTAGAACTAACAAAGCAACAGATCGAGAAGTAATTGCTGCTGCTGTTCAAGAACAAGCACCTGTTAAAGACGAAAAATCTGAAGTATTTTCTAGAACAGAATGGATTCGTCTTTCTGGCGGCGGCACAGAAAGCAAATCCGGTCAATATTCACGCTTGCCAGGACAGCGAACATTTTCAGATGATCTTGATCGACCTGCTTGTGAGCGCAAAGGGCGCACAACAATTAATCTTAATCCAAAAAATAACTAGATTTTATGGAATTTTGTTGTTCTGCAGTAAAGCAGTTTTATGCTTATTTGATTACGGTAAGCCGCAAAGCTAAACTTTCTGCCGAAACTTATGCTCGCAGTATAACCGCCTTGTATAATTGGTTAAAAACTCCCGATGGTGCAAATGGCGGTTTTTCTATTGAGGATATGATTCCCGTTCAAGAACTTTCGCGGTTTTTATTGTGGAGAAAAACAGAAGGCGCAGATGAGCGGACAATATCAAAAGATATTTCAGCTTTGCGCTCGTATGGTGAATTTATGAATTCACTTAACGACTGGAACGATAACCCAGCACTTTTGCTTGAAAAACCAAAAATGCATAGAACGCTGCCGCGTGTTCTTTCCGTTGAACAAGTTGAAGCAATTTTATCTGCAATTGATGTTTCTTCTCCTCTGGGAGTTCGAGATAGAGCTTTGTTTGAGCTTATTTATTCATGTGGACTTAGGATAAGTGAAGCGTCCGGTCTTTTGCTGGAACAAGTTCACCTTTTAGAAAGAATGATTCATGTTAGCGGAAAAGGTTCAAAAGAAAGAATTGTTCCCTTTGGCGAACCTGCATACGAATGGCTCAAAAAATGGCTTGAAGAAGAACGTCCAAAAATTGTAGGTGAAAAAATTGTGCCTACAGTGTTTGTAAATTATCAGGCAAAACCACTCTCAAGAAAAGGTGCTTGGAAACGATTTCAAGAACTTGAAGCAAAATCCGGCGTAACTGCAAAAGTTCATACATTGCGGCATTCTTATGCAACACATATGCTTGCAGGAGGAGCGGATTTGCGTTCTGTGCAATCGTTGCTTGGTCATTCGGATATATCAACAACACAGATTTACACTCATGTTGACAATGAAGCTTTGCGTGATTACTATAAAGAATATTTTCCACAAAATATAAAAGAAAGCAATTATTTCAAACAGTAATAAAAGAAAATGTTAAAAACATTGCAAATATGTAAAAATCTCTGTTACATTTATGAAAGCAGATTTTAGCATATTTAATCCTAATTTCGAATTTTCAACATATAGAATTAAAATGCTCAAACGGAGTTTTTATGAGTATAAACAAAAAAATAATTTTTGTTGCGGCTGTTTGTTTGTTTTTATGTAGCTGCAATAATTCAAATACAAAAACAATAAAGCAAGTTCAAATTATGAACGAAGGTGTTTCTAATCCTGAATCTATTGACGAACTTAAAGAAGCGATTGCAAAATACGAAAGTTCAGTAGAAGACTTAATTAATGCACAAGAACAAATTGGAATCTGGTATAAAATTTTAGCATCTAGGTATATTGATAATGAAATGTATGCGGAAGCATTAAAAGCTCTCGAAAAAGCTATTGATTATTATCCTACAAACTGGAATCTATACTATTATGTTGGAGTTTCTGCAGGATATATGGCTAAATCAGCTCTTGATTTTGGTGCAAAAGGAGATAATGCAAAACGTGATAATTATCTGTTGCTTGCAGAATCAGGTTATAAACGCGCAATTGAACTTGACCACGAATATTTTCGAGCACTTTATGGATTATCTGTTCTTTATGTTTTAGAAATGAATCAGCCTGCAAAAGCTATTTTATTGCTTGAACAAGCTCTTTTAATTGAACCAAAAAATACAGATGCTATGATGCTTTTAGGTCATGCTTATTATATGACATATAATTATGAATCAGCTGTAGCAATGTATGATAAAATAATTCAGACAAGCAAACTTAAAGAACAAAAAGAAGCGGCTTCAGCAAATAAAAAGGCGGTTCTTGATGATATGTATGAATGAATTAGCTTTAGGCATTGGAATTTCAAGTTTAACTTTTCTAAAACCCTCTGAAAAAGATATGCTTAAAAAAAATCTTGACAATATAAAAGACCTTGCATTACTTTCAATAGATGATATTTCCAATATTATTAAACGAAATTTGAAAACTACGTTATGGAAACCGCAAGAAATTGAAAAATATACGGAAAATTGTTTAAAAATAATGGAAGTATACAATATAAATGTATGTTTTATCGAGGATAAAGAATATCCTTCGCTGTTAAAAGAGATTTTCGACCCGCCTTTTATGATTTTTTGGCGGGGAAATATCGAATGTGTTCATAAAAAATCTGTTGCACTTGTAGGAACTCGAAAAGCTTCTGCACAAGGATTGAAGATTGCTTTTGATATTGCAAAAAATGTTGCTGCAAACGGATTTACCGTTATTTCAGGGCTTGCACTTGGTATAGATGGTGCTGCTCATAAAGGCGCGATTTCTGCCCGTGTTGATAATGATAACATTAAAAAACATGGAGCAACATGTGCTGTTCTTGCATGTGGTGTAGAAAATCTTTATCCTACAAGTCATAGAAAATTGGGCGGAACTATAATAGAAAAAGGCGGTTGTATTTTAAGTGAATATCCGCCGGACTCAAAACCGCAAAAATGGTGCTTTCCTGCACGAAACAGAATAATTTCGGGATTATCTTCTGTTGTTGCTGTTATTGAGGCACCTAAAGGTTCTGGAGCACTTATAACAGCAGATTTTGCAATAGAGCAGGGACGAGAACTTGTGTTTCATACTTTTGGTGCAAACTCAAATAAACCGGAATTGACAGAATCAAAAAAAATGGACATAAATCAATATGTTAGCGATGGTGCGCCGATTATAAAAAATGCCGATGAACTTATAAAGATAATAAATTTAAGATAATCTGTTCGGGATAAAAAACGAACGGTAAGTATTTAATTTAAAAAAATGGAAATAAAACAAATACTAACTTTTATAATAAAAGAGGTTTGTATTGTTTTTAAATAAGGTAATAAGTTTTGATAATGAATAAATGTTAAGATTTTGTTCATATCTCTAAAAAATAATTGCGGTGAATAAAATATTGATTTTATCCGCTGACAATCTAAAAGCAGCATACTTTATAGATTGTTCAATATTTGATCAGATAAGATGGAGATAGGTTGTATATGCCAGAGAAAAAAACTGCTGTTAAAAAACAAACGAAGCAAAAAAAACAAAAGAAACAAACATTGGTGATTGTAGAGTCGCCGGCAAAGGCAAAAACTATCGAAAAATATTTGGGAGCAGGATACACAGTTCGCGCTTCAATGGGACATTTGATTGATTTGCCTAAATCAAGACTTGCTGTTAATGTTGAAAATAATTTTCAGCCTGAATATATAACAGTGCGCGGACGTGCGAAGCTTTTAAAAGAATTGCAGAAAGAAGCAAAAAAATCAGATGAAGTTCTGCTTGCAAGTGATAATGACCGTGAAGGAGAAGCTATTGCATATCATTTGCGTTCGGCATTTGAAGAAAAAATAAAAGCCCCTATTTATAGAATTGTGTTTAATGAAATTACGCCGCAGGCAATCCTTGATGCTGTAAAAAATCCATCTGATATTGATGAATCAAAAGTAAATGCGCAAAAAGCACGACGAGTTCTTGACCGTCTTGTAGGTTATAATCTTTCACCGCTTTTGTGGAAAAAAGTAAAAAATGGTCTTTCGGCAGGACGTGTTCAATCTGTCGCGCTAAAACTCATCTGTGAACGCGAAAAAGAAGTTGAAAATTTTATTCCTGAAGAATATTGGACGCTTGATGCAGATTTTATAAAAGGAAAAAGCAAGTTCACCGCTCAGCTCGTTCAGTACAATGGCAAGAAACCTACTCTTGCTAGCGAAAATGATGTAAATGATATTATTAAAGAAATTCAAAATGCTTCTTGCTCTGTTTTGGATATAAAAGATACAGACAAAACTGTAAGACCGAAACCTCCTTTTACAACATCAAAACTTCAACAAACTGCTGCAAATAGACTTGGATTCACTTCAAAGAAAACAATGCAAGTTGCACAACAACTTTATGAAGGTATAAATATTGGCTCTAGTCGTGTGGGTTTAATTACATATATGCGAACTGACTCTGTTAGAATATCTCCGGTTGCGGTTGAAGAAGTGCGAAAGTTTATCGGAGATACGTTTCCAAAAGAACTTCCACCGGAACCGATTGAGTATTCTGCTGGCAAAAAAGTACAAGATGCACACGAAGCAATAAGACCAACGTATGTAACATACACTCCCGAATATGTAAAAGAATTTTTAACAAGAGATCAGCTCAGACTTTATTCAATTATTTGGGAACGTTTTGTTTCAAGCCAAATGAAAAATGCAAAAAATCGTACTACAAGTGTAGATATTCAAGCTGGCAACGCTTTATTCCGTCTGTCTGCCACAAAAGTTATTGAGAAAGGTTTTTATCGTGTTATAAAAACACTTTCTAAAAAAGAAGAAAAAAGTGTTTCGCTGCCGTCCCTTTCTATAGGTGAAACTTTGGAACCGCTCAAATTTTATCCGGAACAGCATTTTACTCAAGGACCAGCCCGCTATACAGATGCATCGATTGTTAAAATGCTTGAAGAAAAGGGAATAGGGCGACCTTCAACATATGCGCCGATAATTTCGGTTTTGCTTGAACGTTATTATGTGAATCGAAGCAACAAGCAGCTTGTACCGACTCAACTTGGTAAAATGATTTGTGATATTTTAGTCGAATCTTTTCCCGCTGTTATAAATGAGAATTTTACAGCTGAAGTTGAAAACAATCTTGACAAAATAGAAGATGGTAAACTTGATTGGACAAAAATGATGAGCGATTTTTTCTTCGACTTTAAAGAGCGTGTTGATGAACTTATGGGTTCCCTTGAAAGCTATAAAGGTATGATGGATGAAAAAACCGATAAGATTTGCGAATTATGCGGAAAACCAATGGTAAAAAAGCTCGGACGCTTCGGTTTTTTTCTCGCTTGTTCCGGTTTCCCTGAGTGTAAAAATACTCGTTCTATTCCTCTTGCAAAATGTCCTCGCCCCGGTTGTGATGGTGAAATTGTTGCAAGAAAAACTAAAGGACGAGGCAAAGAGTTTTACGGCTGTACGAATTTTCCCGATTGTAATTTTATCAGTCATTTTAAGCCTATCAATGCGCCATGTCCAAACTGCGGACAGTTTTTAGTTGAAAAATATACTAAAAAACACGGTTCATTTAAATCATGTATTAATCCTGATTGTAATTATTTGCATACAGCAGAAAGCGAAAATACTGATGTTGAAGGTTCTGAAGAAATAGAATGAGTTCGATTGTTTCAATAATTGAAGAATTTTTATCTTACATTTATGGCGTAAAAAACCTTTCTGAAAATACTTTAGACGGGTACAGGCGTGATCTTTATTTGTTGCTAGAGCTTTTAGGCGATAAACAGGATTTGAATAGTATTTCTCTTGGCGATTTACAGCTTTGTATAGCGCAGCTTTCCGAAAAAAAATTTGCATCTACAAGCATTAATAGATTTATTTCGGCTGTGCGATCTTTTTTTAGATATTCATTCAGAATGGGTTACATTTCTGTTAATCCTTCGCTAAGACTGAAAACAATAAAGACACCGCAAAAAATTCCCAGATTTTTATATCCTGCAGAAACAGCGGAACTTTGTGCTCAGCCGGAAAAGACAAAATTGTTATGGCCACACCGCGACGAAGCAATTATAAAATGCCTTTATTCTTCTGGCTGCCGTGTCGGAGAGCTTGCCGGATTAAAAATTAAAGATTTATCTTCCGATTTGAGTTCTGCTATTGTTTTAGGCAAAGGTCAAAAAGAACGTCGTGTTTTTTTCTCTGCTGAAGCAGCTCAATCTTTAAAAATTTATCTTGAAGAAAGACGAAAGCTTGTAAAAGCAGATTCAACAGTAAAAGCACTTTTTGTTAATCAGCATTCTACTGCTTTGACAACACGCGGAATACGATACATTATCAACAGATATTCGGGCATTGAAGGCACAAAACATCATATTTCACCACATGCCTTACGACACACATTTGCGACTACTTTGCTATCTAACGGTGCAGATATACGTGTCGTCCAAGAACTTTTGGGTCATGCGTCAATTTCAACAACACAACGCTACACACACATTACAACAGAACAACTTGTAAAAACTTATAATCAAGCTCATCCACACGGTGGAAATGACTCAAAATGAGCAATTTCTACAAAAGCCCGACACGAATGCGTCTGACGTTTTGCAGTTTTTGGGGGACTTGGGGATGCAATTCGGAAATGGAAACACAATATACTTTTATTATTTTTGATGATGAATAATTTAACAGGATACACAGGATATTTAGGATATGAAACTTGGGATAATATTACATCCTTACAGTCCTAATAATCCTGTTAATTTAGAGAGAAAAGACAATGTTAGATAAAAAAGTGTTTGAATAAAGCTTAATCGGGCAATTTATGATATAATATCAACATGAAACCGAAGGAAAAAAACGAAATTCTTGATTTTCTCGAATATAATAAAACCATTCTTCGCTCGTATGGGGTAAAAAGAATAGGTCTTTTTGGTTCTTATGCACGTAATGAACAAAATAAAAATAGCGATATAGATATGTTGGTTGATTTTTATGCTGATCAAAAAAATTATAATAATTTCATCAGTTTAGTTTATTTTCTTGAAGATAATCTACAAACAAAAGTTGATGTTTTGACGACAGACGGTTTAAGTCCGCATATTGGAAGCACGGTATTAAATGAGGTTGAGTATGTTTCGATCGAATGAGGCACTATTTAAACATATTTTTGATGAAATTGCTTTTTTAGAAACAGAGATAGCTAATATGACAAAAGAAATGTTTTTAAAAGACGAAAAAACACAAAGAGCTTTTGCACGAAGCATTGAAATCATAGGTGAAGCTGTCAAAAATATTTCAAACGATGTTACAGCTAAATATAGTGAAATTCCATGGCGAAATATTGCCGGCATGAGAGACAAGCTTATTCATGGCTACTTTTCTATTGACTATGAAATTGTATGGGATGTCGCTAAAAATATAATTCCGAAATTCAAAAGTCAACTTACAAGAATTATGGAAAAAGAGAAATAAGCCTATGTTATCTGCAGCGAAGCCATAAAACCTGAACAAAACATCATATTAAAGTCGCGATTAAAACAATCAGGAGAAAATCCCATAGTAGCAATTTATCCGCTATCCGTCCGCCCCTAGCAAAAATCATAAAAACAGTGTATACTATAAGGCATGGTCTTCGCAAAGCCTTTTGTAAAATGGGTTGGGGGAAAAACTCAGTTACTGGATGAAATAAAACAAAAGTATCCACCGAGAATCAAAAAATACTGCGAGCCGTTTGTGGGCGGAGGCGCGGTACTTTTTGATATTCTAAATACATTTCACCCCAAAGAAGTCCTTATTAATGACATCAATGTAGAGCTCATAAATACCTACACACAAATCAAAAAGAATTGTGCTGACTTAATTTATGAACTTTCTAAAATTCAAAACAAATATCGCTCTTCCTCAAACGAAGAAAACAAAATTTTTTTTTATGAAAAACGAGATAGATACAACGAGTTGATAATATACGGAAAAGAATCGGACAATCTTGAAAAAGCCACGTTATTTATCTTATTAAACAAAACGTGTTTTAATGGTTTGTATCGTGTTAATTCAAAAGGTTTATTTAATGTTCCTTTCAACAATGCAAAAAATCCTTTAATTTGTGATGAAGGAAATTTGAAAGCTTGTTCAAAACAATTACAAAATGTAAAAATGCTTACGGGCGATTATAAAAAATGTAAAAGTTTTATCGATGATAAAACTTTTGTGTATCTTGATCCCCCGTATCGTCCGATTACAGAGACTTCTGCTTTTACTTCTTATTCAGAAAATCAGTTTGCAGACAGAGAACAAATTGAACTTGGAAATTTTATTGAAGAATTGTCTTTGAAAGGTGCTCAAATACTTGCAAGCAATTCAGATCCAAAAAATACGGATAAAGACGATAATTTTTTTGATGACTTATATTCAAATTTTGAAATTCAACGGATTCAAGCAAGTCGAATGATTAATTCAAATGCTAAAAAACGGGGAGCAATCAATGAGTTGTTAATTAGCAACACGGCGTCAATTTTTTAAAGAGAGAAAACATGAAAAAAAGAGACTTTACAGAATGGCTTTCTACATTCAGAAAAAGTATAGCAACATATTCGTATTATGTTGATTTTAATAAAATTTATGAAAATGTTGAAACTATAAAAATTGAACTCAATATTTTAAATTCATTGATTGGTTCAAAAAATATTAAAACAGAATTTGAAACGCTTCTTAAAAAATATCCTGAAATTTTAAAATGTATTCCTATTTTACTTGCTGTCAGGAGTACGGAAATTGCAATCTCTGATGAAAATGGAAGTTTCAATTTTAATTTCACAAAACAAACAGCTTCGATTTCAGAATATTCAAAGTTTATGGAAAAATCAGGTTTGTTTGATCTGTTACAAAACCATTTAATTAATAATTTTATTGATTATGTAACCGGCGTTGAAACAGGTTTAGATTCAAATGGTCGTAAAAATCGTGGTGGACACCTGATGGAAGATTTAGTTGAAAGCTATATAAAAAAAGCCGGTTTTGTAAAGGATAAAAATTATTTCAAAGAAATGTATATCCATGAGATCACAGATAAATGGGCTGTAGATTTATCTGCTATTTCTAATCAAGGCAAAATGGAAAAGCGTTTTGATTATGTTATAAAAACCGAAAAAATGATTTATGTAATTGAAACAAATTTTTATGGAAGCAGCGGTTCAAAATTAAATGAAACAGCACGAAGTTATAAAACTCTTGCGCAAGAAATTGCTTCAATCCCGGGTGTCAGTTTTGTTTGGTTTACAGATGGCAAAGGCTGGATGAGTGCTCGAAACAACTTGGAAGAAACCTTTGATATTATGGAACATATGTATTGCATCAAAGATATGGAAGATGGAATAATGGAGAAAATATTTGTATGACAATTATTGACTTATACAAAATTATGGCATCCTCAAAAGCAAAAGCTCGAAGTGAAGTCGTAATGGAATTTCTAAAAGAAGCGTGTGGCTCAAAAGACAACGTTTCACGATATGAATATAACGTAGAAGAATTTGAAAATTATAAAATCGTTTTAAAAAGACCGGGAAGATTCAAGAAAGGGTTTGATTTCACAGTTAATATTCGAGGGATATATTTTAAAAAACAAAAACGGTACGAGAACCCTAGTTTTACAGATATAAAAAAAGCATTGAGTTATGCAAAAGAAAATTACGCTTCAAGCTATGATAAAGTGAAAAAAGAAATTAATAATATTTTTGAAGTTAAATCTTATGATTTAGAAAATGTAAAGGAAATATATTTTATTGATTATGAAATGAAGTTGCATCCAATTGCAATTATCTTATTAGCTATAAAATGGTTGTTTGTATCCGAAGATATTTCGTATTGGAATTGGTCCGGTAGAAATATGTTTATGGATGATTTAAAAAAATTGTCACTAGCCTAATGTTAAAGTCCTGTTATCGCTCAAATAATTTAGATTTTACTCTTGTAAAAGGAGATTGTTTAGAATTACTTCCAAAATTAGATTTCCAATTTGATATGATTTTTGCAGACCCTCCTTATTTTCTTTCAAACGATGGAATTTCTGTTCAGAGTGGAAAACAAGTTTCTGTCAATAAAGGACAATGGGATAAGTCTCAAGGCTTTGAAAAAGATAATGAATTTAATCGGCAGTGGATTTCGCTTTGTCGAGATAAACTTAAAGAAAACGGTACAATTTGGATTTCTGGAACATATCACAACATCTTTTCTGTGGCTCAAATGTTAAACGAATTAAATTTTCGAATTCTTAATTGTATTACGTGGGCAAAGACAAATCCACCGCCAAATTTAAGCTGTAAGTTTTTTACTCATTCTACAGAGTTTATTTTATGGGCACGAAAAAATAAACAAATAACACATTATTATAATTACGAATTGATGAAAGAAATCAATGGCGGCACACAAATGCGTGATTTGTGGACTTTGCCGGCAATCGCAAAATGGGAAAAGACTTGTGGTAAACATCCCACTCAAAAACCGTTACCTCTTTTAGCAAGAATAGTTCTTGCTTCTACAAAAGAAAATGCTTGGGTGCTGGATCCTTTCGCTGGTTCAAGCACAACAGGTGTTGCAACAAGTTTATTGGGAAGGCGGTTTTTGGGGTTAGACAAAGAAGAAACATTTTTAGAAATATCTAAAAATCGGCGTGAAGAAATTGACGATCTAAAAATTCGGGAAGAATACAGAGAAAAAATTATAAAATATTCAGATAAGCCATTACAAGAAATTTGGGAAATTCAAGAAAAAAGTCATTATTATAGAGAAGATTTACCTATTACTGAATAGATGTTTTTTTTGCAAATAAAAAAACCGCCTAGAAAAAGGCGGCTAATTATCTTATTTTACAAGTAGCTTGTTTAAACGTTTAACAAAATCTGCAGGATCTTCTAGTTCTGCTCCGGAAATTAAAAGTGCTTGGTCTAGTAAAACCGAAGAAATATCTGCAATATAATCTTTGTCATCCGTATCTTTTAATTTTGCAACAAGAGCGTGGTCAGCATTTACTTCCAGAATAGGTTTTACGGCTCCAAATCCTGCTTGCCCCATCGCTTTCATCATACGTTCCATTTGTAGTGACGGATCGTTTTCGTCGACAACAATACATGAAGGAGAGTCGGAAAGGCGCTTTGAAAGATGCACATCCTTAACGCGTTCCCCCAATGCAGATTTAATTTTTTCAATGACACCTTTAAATTCTTTTTCCTTAGATTTGTTTTTATCGACACCAAGTTCTTCATCACTACCGGCACGGTTTACAGCTTTTAAATCAAAGTCTTTATATTTATTTAAAGATGGAATAACTATGTCATCAATATCATCTGCCATAATTAAAACTTCAAAGCCTTTCGCAGTATAAGCTTCCAAAAGGGGACTCGAACGTAGTTTTTTTTCATCTCCTCCGGTAATATAATAAATGGCTTTTTGGTCAGGTAACATTCTCTGAACATAATCTGCAAAACTAGTCCAATTATCCGTGCCTATTCCTGCTTCATTAGTAGATTTGAAACGCACAATTTCCGCAATTTCTTCGCGATTTGCAAAGTCGGAATACAAGCCTTCTTTTAATGGCCTGTTATATTGGCTTACAAATTTGTTCCATTTATCGATTGTTGCTTTGTTTTCTGCACTTGGTTCTGTTCCTTCAGGAGCATCTTTCAACGTTTGTTTTACTTTGTCAGCATCTTCGCCCATTTTTTTGAATTCGCTCAAAAGTTTTTTGACGGATTGATTTTTAATTGTTGAAAGAATGCGATTTTGTTGTAAAATTTCGCGACTCACGTTTAATGGTAAATCTTCCGAGTCAATGATACCTCTAACAAAACGTAAGTATGAAGGCAAAAGTTCTCTATCATCGTCTGTAATAAAAACGCGTTTTACATATAATTTTACACCACTTTTATAGTCCGCTTGATACATATCGAACGGAGCGTCTTCAGGAACATAAAATAAAGTCGTATATTCTTGAGTTCCTTCAGCGTGAGTGTGAATATATGTGAGTGGATCAGTGCTGTCATGGCTAATTGTTTTGTAAAAATCATTGTAATCTTCTTCTTTCAAAGATGATTTTGAGCGTTTCCATAATGCACTTGCACTGTTGATTTTTTCTATTTTTGCTTCGCTACCGGTTTCTTTGCCCTTATCATCGTATTTTTTTTGTACATAATGTAAATAAATAGGAAAGGCAATGTGGTCAGAATATTTTTTAATTAATTCTTCTACTTTCCAGCGAGAAGCATATTCGGTGGATTCATCGTTTAGTTTCATTACAATTGCCGAACCGCATTCGCTTGCCCATTCTTTCGTGTTGTCAGTGTCAAAACCATATGTTTTAGCAATATCGCTATCCAAAGATAATTCTTCAAGTTCATATGAGTTTGTGCCTTCACTTGACCAATGCCAAAGAGAAGATGTGGCGGCCTTACGTGTATAAACATCAATTTTGCTTGATGCCATAAAAGCACTGTAAAATCCTACACCAAACTGACCAATAAGTGCACTGTCTTTTTGAGCATTTTTTTCCAGTTGTTCTAAAAAAACTTTTGTTCCCGAGCGAGCTATCGTTCCTAGATTTGCATTTAAATCATCGCTATCCATGCCAATTCCGCTATCGCGAACAGTGAGAGTTTTTTTCTCTTCATCGAACATAATATCTATGCGTGGATTGAATTTTACGCTTTTATATTTGTCATCTGAAATATTTAGATATTTTAATTTGTCCAAAGCATCACTTGCGTTAGAAACTATTTCGCGCAAAAAAATGTCTTTGTTTGAATACATTGAGTGAATAATAAGTTTTAATAGTTGATTCACTTCTGTTTGAAATTGAAATTTTGCCATAATAACCTTCTTAAAAAAAAAATTTTAATACATATTTAAAAAATACTAAAAATAATCAAAAAAGACAACATTAGGCTTGAGTTTTTTAACAAATGAGCTTATATTTCAAGTATGAAAAGATTTTATAAATTTTGGATGATAATATCCGCTTTTATTTTAACAATTTATGTTGATTCTTGCTCATTAATTAGTATTTTCCCAAAAGATAATAAATCTGAAAATACTCAAGAAGAGCCGGTCATAGAAGAGACAGAAGAAAATGTAGATAATCAAGAAGAAAATACAACAGAGCCTGAAATTGAAACAGGTGGCGGTGAACCTGTTTTGACAACAATTTGGTGGCGTGCCGATGATTATGAACTTCAAGAAATAGATACAGTGAAAAAATTAGGTGATGTGACTATTGAAGCAAAGTCTGATAAAAAAGTTACAATAAAAGAATATGCAGCAACAATTGATACGGTAACTTTTTCAAAAATTGCAGATTTAGGTGGAAGTGGACAAGTAGGTTCGTATCGTACATTAAAATTTGATGTGCAGGGAAGTGCAGAAATAACTGCTTATGCATATGGGGATTCTTCAAGATTTTTGTTACTAAAAGACACAACAACAGAATATGGAAGAAAAGAAACATCTTCAGAACCTGCTTCCTATAAATTTACGTATGACAAAGAAGAGAGTGCTACTTTGTATTTATTGTCATCTGCTAGTGCAATTAGGATTTTTGCCATAAAGATTGTAATG
>JAAYQG010000128.1 GCA_012519415.1 Treponema sp.
CTTTGTTGGATAAAAACATTCAAAATGAAGTATAACGACAAAAATTGTAAATATAAATCTATATAAATCTATACGGTGAAAGTAATTTGATTGGTTGTTATTTCGCATAAAGGAAATATATCAGATGGAATGAACATTGGCAATAGCGTTTTGCTTGGGGATTGATCTAAAATTTGGGGTCTATGTTAGCAAAACGCCAAGTTTTTTGCTTGCAAAAAACTTGTGGCTTGGCGTTTCGGTGGGGTTGGTTCTACAATTTGGGGTTTATGTTGGCAAAACGCCAAGTTTTTGCGGGGCAAAAACTTGAGGCTTGGGCATTTGGGTGGGATTAATCTAAAATTAGGGTCTATGTTAGCGAAACGCTGCTTGGGCAAGGGTGTTGGGGGGGGTTGTGTATTGTCTTTAGATTTGTACGAATGACATAAAGTGTATGTTGATTTAAGAAGTGATAGTGGTGGTGTGCGAGTAAAATTTATCTAAAAGTTTTGTGATAGGTTTTGTAAGCCAATGTACAGCAAACGCAGTTGAAAAAACTAAAATAATTCGGATTATAATATCAATCAATAAGTTTTCCCTTAAAGACGGAAAATGTTTAACTAATGCAGTATATTCAAATACAATAACAATTGCATGAGAAAAATATAGCGGCAGACAAGATTTGTTTAAGAAAATGCAAATTTTTTTTATAATTTTTTTAGGTTCTTCTGTTAGTGAAAATTCAAAAAGCAATACTAAAGCAGTTGCAAACACAAAAATAAAATCTATAGTAGTAGCTTTTGCATAAAATGCTAATCCAAGCAAAAAAAATGGCAGAATAACTTTTGCAATTTTTAAGATTTTTTTTGTTTTCAATTCAAATTTGTAATTTGCACAAAAAATTCCAAGTCCCATTCCAGCAAAACCGCGTAAAAAGCCTGTAGAAATGTTGAAAATTGGTGCAAATGCTAAAGAAATATTAAGTTGACCATATTGCTGTAAAAGATAGCAATATATAAAAATTGCCGCTACAAGTCCCCATGCATGATAATTAGATTTTTCCTCGTGTTTTTTTTGCAAAAATAACAAAATCCAATACCATAAAAAACCACTTACAAGCAATGCGGAAATATACCATAAAGGTGCGAACCAATCAGATTGTGTTGGCAAAAAATTTTCATAGACAGGAATAAAAAGCTGAAGGAACAAGAAGTTTGGAATTGCACATAACAAATTAACAATAAAACTTTGAAAAATATTTAATGCTTTATTTATTGAAGTTACAGGTTCTATTGTTGTAAAAACACATGTAATTATAATCACAACAATATTTAATGGAAGGAAGCGTTTGATTTTTGAAAATGTATAATCTAAAGCATTTTCTGACCTTCTTGTTGAAAAAGAGCGGAACAATAAAAATCCGCTGAGCAAAAAGAAAAAATCTACACTTCTATATAAGCTTTTTGCATAATGAGAAAATCTTGTTGTTGGATAAAACATTTCAAAATGGAGTATAATAACAAAAATTGTAAATATAAATCTATATAAATCTATACGGTGAAAGTAATTTGATTGGTTGTTATTTTGCATAAAGGAAATATATCAGATGTAATGAACATTGGCAATAGGCGTTTTGCGTTTGGGTTGGTGCTACAAATTTAGGGATTATGTTAGCAAAACGCCAAGTTTTTTGCATCGCAAAAAACTTGTGGA
>JAAYQG010000129.1 GCA_012519415.1 Treponema sp.
GATGCAACAAATTCTATGAAAAACGGTGTTGTAGAAATGAATATCGGTGCAGAGAAAATTCATTCTTCGGGAGCTAGTCTTGCAGAGATTTCTAAAAAGGCAAAGCTTTCGATTGGCGAAATCGGCAGACAAGTGGACCAGTTTAAAGTTTAGAAGTATATTTACTCATAATTTTATGATTTATGCATTGTATTATGTAGCGTAAATTCGGAATATGCGACAAATTTACAATGCATAATTTTTTATACTTTGCTTTTCGCTCAACATAATGCGATTTTCAAAATAATTTGTTATAATGAACTTATGCAAGCATTAATGTCAATAAAAAAATATGCGCACGAACACGATATTCCTATTATGAAAGAAGAAGGAGTATCGTTTGTTTGTGAATATATAAAAAAACATAACATAAAACGCATTCTTGAAATTGGTTCTGCTATTGGTTATTCAGCAATAAGATTTGCAAGAGTGTCGAATGATATTTTTATTACGACTATTGAAATTGACAAAGAAAGATATTTGCAAGCTGTTCAGAATATTAAAGATTTTGGTTTAGAAAACCGCATTTCAATTTATTTGCAAGATGCGCTTCTTTTTGAAACAACAGAAAAATTTGATTTAATTTTTATTGATGCTGCAAAAGCACAATACATTAGATTTTTTGAAAAATATAAAACAAATCTTTTAGATGGTGGCGTAATTTTAAGTGATAATCTTTCGTTTCATGGGATGGTTGAAGATGAGAATTTAAAATGCAATAAAAATACAATTATGCTTGTAAAAAAAATCCGAAAATATATAACCTTTCTACGTGAAAATACAGAATTTGAAACAGAATTTATAAAATGTGCAGACGGCATTTCCATCAGCAAAAAGCGCAACAGCGAATAGTCATACGTTTTCTTTATTTTATGAAATTTCAAAACAAGTTCGGAAATCGTATTGTCTGTTGTTACAAAATTTCGTAATCGATACCTTCTTTTCCTGCAAAAATGCGAATTCTAAACTGTTCCATGCAAGCTTCTTCTGCAAAAGCTAAAATGTCCATTGCTTCACCTGAAAAAATTGATTCAGGGTCATAAGAGATTTCGAGCGTTGTTTCTTCTCCCTCGCCGCACGCACGAGCGAGAGCACCGTTCAATCGGACAACATCATAAACAGCATTCAATGCAAAAGAAAGCTGCTTTTCTTCATATTTGAACCGCAAAAAAGAAAGCTGCATTCGCTCAATTTCGATATGTGGCTGCAAACACGGATTAAAACCGGTGTTAAGTGCGCAATTATTGCAAAGTTGCCATTCGGCAAAATCTGAAAAAAACTGCGACGGCTTTATTTTGAGCGGCTGCAAAAGACTTAAAAACCATGTAACAGCACGACCAGCCGAATAAAAAACGTTGCATGCAAACGATAAATGTTCAGCTTTCAAAAGGTCGCTTCGCGAAAAAGTCGGTGTACACTGAATATTATAAGGCGGTTTAGAATCAAATTTAAGTCCAAGCTTATGAGATTGTTCATATAAAGCTGTGCCCGGCAAAACAGAAAGACGAAAAATCTCAAGATGATTTGGATAAAGACTTAAAGCATAATCTATGCTGCTGCAAAACGATGGTAAAGTATCTCCGGGTAGTCCATAAATTAAATCAAACCCGAAAACAATGGCATAATTATTCAAAATTGCAACTTTTTTACTGAATGTTTTTGGGTCAAACGAGCGATTTATATTCCTTAAAACTTGTGTATTTGCACTTTGAAGACCAATCTGCAAAGAACATGAGAGTTTTGAAAATGATTCTGCGAGAGTTTTATCCATGCATTCGGCTCTAACTTCAAATTGATAATGCGCTTCTGGAAGTTTTTTTGCCATGAGGCTTAGCAGTTTCAAAGCGCGTTCCCGGTCAACGTTAAATGTTGGGTCAAGAATAAAAAATTGAGGAACTTTTTTGCGAGCAAACAGCTCAATCTCTTTTTCGAGTCGCTCAATCGGAAATTTTCGCACATTCCGTTCGCCTTTCGATTCAAAGCAATAAGAACAATTATATGGACATCCACGTGATAATTCCCAAAGAACACCGTTGTACGGAACAGGATCTATTGTTTTGTCAAGCCACGGCGAGCTTAGTAATGTACAATCTTCTGTTTTTCCAACAATCAGTCTTGGAGTTTTATAATTCAATTTTTCATTTTCAGCGTTCTCAAAAGAAATTTTCTTCAAAAGTTCAACAAACGCTGTTTCTCCCTCGCCTTGTATTAGATAATTGAAAACAGAAAGGTCTTCAAGCAAATTAGTTTTTTCATCATGAGCATATGTTTTATCAAGCTCATTTTGATAAAATGACATAGTACGTGCTCTTGCAGTAATTTCAGGTCCGCCACACACAAGTAAAAGAGGAATTTTTATTTTTTGTTTAATAATTTCTGCAGCACGTACGCAATCTAAAATATTCCATACAAAAGCTGAAAAAGAAACTACAAGAAAAAAGCATTCGGATTTTTTTGCAATTTCAAGCACTTTTTCTGAAATAAGTTCGGCAGCATCTTTTTTTAGTTCTTTTGCTTCATCATAAGAAATATCGCAAAGTGCAGTTTGTATGTTCTTTAGTTTTGCATTGCGAACAGCAGAAGCAACACAAGCTGCACCTAAAGGCAAAGCTTGCGGACTTGTTTCTGCAAGAATTGCTGCAAAAACGACTTGAATTTTTGTTTTTTCAGTCAAAAAATTTTCCTTAATAAATCAAAATCTTCCCTTTTAGGATTTTTAGCTTATGATACAATATTTTTATAAATGTTTGCGTCTTTTACACTGAAATACAAAAGTTTTGCGTTAAAAATTTTTTACAGGGAGCACAAAAATTATATTGCATTGAACTTACAATGAGAACGACATTCACCGCATCTTATGCATTCTCTATCGTTGACTTTTAGAACATCCATTTTGCAGGCAGATACACATTTATTGCAATTTGTGCATTTTGAATTGTCCACACGGATTCCAAAAATTGCAGTTTTATTAAAAAATGAATAAATTGCCCCAAGCGGACAGAAAAATCGACAAAATGGACGAAACATAAAAATCGACCATATTATAAAAGTTATAGCAATTCCTGTTTTCCATGAAAAAAGAAACCCTAATGCAGAACGCAAACTTTCATTAAAAAAAGCGAGAACCCAGCCTGCAAATATCGTTCCTTCAGGACAAATATATTTGCAAAAATAAGGCGAAGCTATTCCGTCTTTTAGATAGAACAAAACAGGCAGAAGAATACAAAGTAATAAGAGCAAAATATATTTCAGCAAAGACAATTTTCTGGTGATTTTTAAAGAACGTTTCGTTTTTTTTATTTTGGGAGACGGGATTTTATATAAAAGTTCTTGAACAAAACCAAAAGGACACAAAAAAGAACATACCATGCGCCCTATTAAAGTTCCTGTTAAAAGCAAAAAACCTGTTATAAAAAAAGGAAATTTTCCGTTTGAAAGTGTGTTTTGAAGAGCACCAAGCGGACAAGAAGATATTGCACCGGGGCAAGAATAACAATTAAGCCCCGGTATGCAAACTTGTTTACCAACGCTTTTTGAAATATTTCCTGAAAACCAATGGCGTGCATCACAATTATAAATCAGCATTGAAAGAAATTGAATTAGCCGCCGTTTAAAATTAGCTGTTTTAACCAAGACCTATGCACTCCATACAAATGTAAATTGCTTTACGGAAAATATCCTGTGTATTTCCCAACGCAATGCCAACAGTGCAAAAGCATAGAGAAAGAATAATAAGAAAAACTGAAATTTTAGACAGCCGAATCTTTAATTTTTTCTCATTGTGCATAATCTTTTACAAAATCAGCAAGTTGTTTTTCGTTCATCATTCCTACATTAATTGAAAGGATTTTTCCATCAGGAGAAATTAAAATACTTGTAGGAACTCCTTGAATTTTATACAAAGAAGCAACTTCATCTGTTTCATCAAGACAACTCAAAAATGTATAATTGTTTTTCTTCATAAAAGCAGATTGGTTTTTTGCAGTGTCGGAAATGCAAATCCCAAGAAACGCAAGTTTTGCAGATTCACCTTGTGCATCAAGCTTTTTTGAAAGTTCTTCCATACCCGGAAGCTCCTTTCTGCAAGGCGGGCACCATGTCGCCCAAAAATGAAGAAGCACAGCTTTCCCTTTGTAATCTGAAAGTTTTATAACTTTTCCGTTTGGAGATTTTATTGAAAAATTAGGTGCATCAGCTCCTTTTTTTATAGTTTGTGCAGAAAGTGAAAAAGTTATAAAACAAATCATAAATGCAATAAATAAATTTTTGTACAATTTCATAATAACTCCTAAAAAATCATCATGAAAGCTTCAACTTTCGATTTGATTTTTTCCCGCTGTTTTGCACCGAAGCGAAAACAGCAGTTAATAATGAGTTTGCAACGCAAACTTGTAAAAGAATCCTTTACAGTACAAATATAGATTAGAAAAATACAAAAGGCAAGGTTATTTTTAAGGACGATTGTCCAGCAACGTCCGTGAACCATATTTGCAATATGAGATTGCGGTTGGTTGCAACGGAATTTGCAAATTCCTTTTAAGATAATTTATGCGAAAAATAATTTCTCTTATAAAAGCTTTATGCCGTTTTTATTGCATTCTTTTATCATAGACAAAGGCCATGAACTAACTTGAGTTTCGCCGATATGAGCTTTTCGTAAAAAATACATACATAATCTTGATTGCCCTATACCGCCGCCGATAGAAAGCGCGAGTTCTCCATTCAGAAGACGTTTGTGAAAATACAATTTTTCTCTTTCGGTGCAACCGCGCGATTGGAGCTGGCGGCGCAAAGATTCAGGTGAAACACGAATTCCCATCGAAGAAAGCTCAAAGGCACTTTCAAGCACATGATTCCACACAAGTAGATCGCCGTTAAGACCGTGCTTTCCGTCAGGAGTTTCGCTTATCCAATCGTCATAGTCCGGTGCACGACCATCGTGAGGAGAACCGTTTGAAAGCGGAGCACCGATACCAATAACAAACACTGCGCCGTATTTTTTTGCTACTTCATTTTCTCTATCTTTTGATGAAAGATTCGGATATTCTTTCAATAAATCTTCTGCATGAATAAATGTAATTTCTTCCGGTAGAATCGGATTAATATGAGAAAAATGGTCGTAAATAAAGAACTCGGTTCGTTTAAGGCAGCGGTAAATTTTTTTAACAACATCTTTGAGAAAATCAATAGTTCGATCTTCATCAGAAATAACCATTTCCCAGTCCCATTGGTCAACATAAAGAGAATGAATATTATCAAGTTCTTCGTCAGCGCGAATAGCATTCATATCAGTGTAAATGCCGAAACCTCTTTTAAGATCAAGTTCCGTAATTTTTATGCGCTTCCATTTTGCAAGAGAATGAACAATTTCCATTGTTTGCTCGTCCATGTCTTTTACATGAAAACTTACAGGTCGTTCAACACCGTTTAAATCATCATTAAGGCCTGTTCCTTGCTGAACAAAAAGCGGAGCTGTAACACGCGTCAAATTCAGTTCCGTAGAAAGAGTAAGCTGAAAAAAATCTTTAATCATGATAATTGCATGTTCGGTTTCTTTAACCGAAAGCAGCGATTTATATTTTTTTGGAATTTTAAGTCGAGCCATTTTTCTAATATGAATCAAAACTTTGATATAGTTTTATCAAAGTTTTTATTCCACTCCTATAAAAAGTCGATGAGGAAGTATCAACTTCCGAATTGAGTTTTTACCGTGCTTCCGCAACGCAGTGAGGAAGCACAATAAATAATAAGTTTGCGACGCAAACTTGTTTTATACGCTTTCAAGTGCAGCCTTAAAAATTTTAAGTCCTTCAAGGGCTTGAGATTCTGTAATTATAAGAGGTGGCAAAAAGCGTACTGTTTTTGTTCCGGCGGTTGAAACGCACAAACCGTTTTCTAGGCATTTTTTTTGAACATCGCCCGGCGATTGAGTTATATCAATTCCTATCATTAATCCTTTTGCGCGAACTTCTGTTATGCATTTCATATTCCAAGATAGAACGGTTTCTTTGATTAATTTGCCGACTTTGTTTACATGTTCAAAAAATGCAGGTTTAAGCATTTCTGCAAGAACAGCACGACCTCCGGCACATGCAAGCGGATTGCCGCCAAAAGTTGACTGATGGTCTCCTGCAACGAACACGTCTTCTGCTTTTCCGCCGAAGATACATGCACCCATTGGCACACCGCCTGCAATTCCTTTTGCAGCAGTAATTACATCTGGGTTAAGTCCCATTGCGAGACTTGCAAATAAAGTACCTGTTCTTCCCATTCCGGTTTGAACTTCATCAATTATAACAAGAGCACCTGCTTTGCGCGCAGCATCACATGCAGCTTTCGCCCATTTTTCATCAACAAGATTTACTCCGCCTTCACCTTGAACACATTCCATTAAAAAAGCGCAGACAGAATCATCAAAAGTTTTTTCTATTGCAGAAAAATCGTTCGGTTCAATGTATTTGAATCCTTCAGGATACGGCGCAAAGCAGTCAGGGTGAAATTTTTCTTGACCTGTTGCTTTTAGCGTTGCAATAGAGCGTCCGTGAAAAGAATGATTTAGCGATACGATAGTTTTTCTATTTCCGCCGTTATCTTTGGACATCAACCAGCCGTATTTTCTTGCAAGTTTAATAGCCGCTTCGTTTGCTTCTGCTCCGGAATTGCAAAAATACACGCGTTTCATACCTGTTGCTTTTGTAAGTTCTTCTGCAAACGCAATGTTTGTGTCAGATGTATAATAATTTCCAATATGAATTTGCTTCTTAATTTGTGCAGTTAGCGCTTCAACAAGAATCGGATTGTTATGTCCAAGACAGTTAACTCCAATGCCGGAAACAAAATCAATATATTTTTTACCGTTTGTGTCTGTAAGTTCAGCACCGTTGCCGCCCACAAAAGTTACATTAAAACTTCCATAATTATTCGCAACAATTCCAGCCATTATATACCTCCATAAAAAGTCGATGAGGAAGTTTCAACTTCCGAATTGAGTTTTTACGTGCTTCCGCAATGGAATGAGGAAGCACAGTTAATAAATAAGTTTGCGCTGCAAACTTTGCGAATCAAAAGTTTGCTGCTATTTCCGGCAAAGTTTTGATTGCTCCCTCCATAAAAAGTCGATGAGGAAGTTTCAACTTCCGAATTGATAAAATCACTCTTCATTCATCAGCATTGTGCCTATGCCGCGGTCACTGAACATTTCAATAAGTAGCGAGTGAGGAACGCGACCGTCGATAATGTGTGTGCGCGGAACGCCGCCTTTCAATGCTTCAAGGCAACATTCAATTTTTGGAATCATTCCAGATGAAATAATACCGGTTGCTATCATTGAAGGAATTGCCTGCCGCGCAATGCGCTTTATAAGTGTCGTCGGATCATTTACATCACGAAGAACACCGGGAACATTTGTAAGCTGAACAAACTTTTCAGCTTTTAATGCAACTGCAATTTTCGCCGCAGCTGTATCGGCGTTTATATTGTAACGAGCTGTATCACCTTGCTCGCCAAGCGCAACTGTCGAAATAACAGGAATAAAACCCTGATTTAAAAGTGAAAGAATAATTTCAGGGTGAACTTCCGTAACTTCACCGACGAAACCTAAATCTGCACCATCTTTGTCAATTTTTTTTGCACGTAGAAGACCTGTATCAACTCCGCTTAAACCGACAGCTTTCCCGCCTTGCTGAAGGAGAATTCCGACAATGTCCTTGTTCAGTTTTCCTGTCAAAACCATTTGAACAATTTCCATTGTTTCTTCATCTGTATAACGAAGTCCATTTACAAACTTTGATTCTTTGCCCACACGCTCAAGCATTGTGTTGATTTCAGGTCCGCCACCATGAACAAGTACAACATGGATGCCGATTGTATTGAGAAGTACAATGTCTTCCATAACTGCTTGTTTGAGTTCTTCATTCAGCATGGCATTCCCACCATATTTTACAACAACGATTTTGCCAACCCACTGCTTAAAATATGGCAGTGCCTGAACAAGTATTTCGGTCCAGTCTTCGTTAGAAATCATGAACGATAATCTCCATTTATTTTCACATATTCGTAAGTTAAATCACAGCCCCAAGCTGTGCCAGAAGCTGTGCCGTCTTTTAATGTAATGAGAATTTTAACTTCTTTTTCCATAAGAACGGATTTTGCTTTTTCTTCATCGAAATTTAAATCTGAACCGTCTTGGCAAACATCAACAGTTCCTTTGTCATTTGAAAAAGAAACGCTTGTTTTTGTCTGGTCAAAAAATTCACCAGAATATCCCATTGCACAAAGAATGCGTCCCCAGTTTGCATCTGCTCCAAAAAAAGCTGCTTTTACAAGACTTGAGCTGATTACAGATTTTGCAAGTTTTCGAGCTGTTTCTACCGAAGAAGCTCCGCTTACAGTACATTCAATCAATCGTCCGGCTCCTTCGCCGTCTGCTGCAATTTTACGAGCCATTAGAGTATTAATTTCATTAAGTGCTGCTAAGAAAATATCAAAATCTGCGCCTTTTGTTGTAATTTCAGCATTGCCTGCCATTCCGTTAGCAAGAATCGACAAAGTATCATTTGTGCTTGTGTCGCCGTCTACAGATACGCAATTGTAAGTTCCTTTTATGCTTTCAGAAAGTGCAGCTTGCAACATTTCAGATGAAATAGCGCAATCTGTTGTAATAAAACCGAGCATAGTTCCCATATTAATATGAATCATGCCTGAGCCTTTTGCCATAGTTCCAATACGAACAGTCTTGCCTCCGATTGTTGTTTCAACGGCAGCTTCTTTATAGACTGTATCTGTTGTCATAATTGCTTCTCTTGCAGCAACATTTCCGGAACGGCTCAAGCCTTCTTTTAAGGAAGCCATTGCTTTTTCAATTACTTCTACATTAATTTGCTGACCAATAACACCTGTAGAACAGACAATAACGTCTGTTTCTGCAATAGAAAGAGCTTTTGCAGCAGCTTTAGCCATTCGCAAAGCATTTTCTGCGCCTTTTGCACCGGTACAAGCATTTGCATTTCCGGCATTTGCAAGCATTGCTTGCGCTCGTCCTGTTTTTATATGTTCGCGCGACAATTTTACAGGTTCAGCTTTTACAAGATTCGATGTAAATACAGCACCTACACTACATGGTTTTTCCGAATAAATCAGAGCTAAATCATTTTTTGTTCTTCCATGCTTAATGCCTGCAAGCACTCCATTTGCGCTAAAACCAAGCGGAGCACAAACACCGCCTTCAATCAGTTTTGTCACTTTCGTACAGCCTCTAAATTTATTTAATTTGCTTCTATAAATTACTAAAAAGCAGGTGGAATCATATCAATTCCAAGTTCTTCTTTATATCCAAACATAATGTTCATATTTTGCACAGCTTGACCGGCTGCACCTTTGAGCATATTATCCAAAGCAGAACAAATTTGTAACATTTTACCATCATGTACAACATGAATGGAAATATCGCAGTAATTCGAATAACGGACATTTTTTGTTGTCGGTATCATTCCAGCTGGAAGAACTCGAACAAAAGGCTCATCCGTATAAAAATCACTATAAAGTCTTTGAATAATTTTGCTGTTGATTTCAGCACCTGCCGCTTCGCAGATTGTATCGTTCAAAGGAGCATAAACAGTGCTTATAATACCACGGCTCATCGGTACTAGATGTGGTGTAAAAACAACACTGCAACGCTCGCCTGCTGCAATAGATAAATTCCGTTCAATTTCAGGCTGATGTCTATGCGCACCGACAGCATAAGGTGAAAAAGCTTCGCCACATTCACTAAACTGATTTTTCATAGTGGGGTTTCTGCCTGTACCTGTTACGCCGCTTTTTGAATCAACAATAATCGGGTCGAACTTAATAAGTCCATTTTCTATAGCGGGCAGCAATGCTAAAGTTGCAGATGTTACGTAACAACCCGGGTTTCCGATAATTCTCGCTTTTGCAATTTTTCTACGGTTCATCTCAGGTAGACCATAAACAGATTCATTATGAGTTTCAGGAAATTTCCAGCTTTCTTTATACCATTTTATAAAAGTTGCTTCATCTTCGTCAAATCTAAAATCAGCAGACATATCAATAAGCTTTTTGCTTTTTTTTATGCAAGCATCTGCATATTGTTCTGCAACACCATGTGGCAATGCTGTAAACACAATATCAGAATTATCTACTATTAAGTCTGCATTAACAAGTTTTATATCAACACAACCAAAAAAATTTGGATACACGTCTTGCATTTGCTGACCTTCAAAACTAACAGAACTCAAATTAAGCCGTTTTACTTTTGGATGACGAGAGAGCAAGCGAACTAACTCTGCACCAACATAACCGGTTGCACCAATGATTCCTACGTGTATCATCTTCCCTCCAATAAAAACTCGATGAGGAAGTTTCGACTTCCGAATTGAGTTTTTACGTGCTTCCGCAGCGAAGCGAGGAAGCACAGTTAATAAACAAGTTTGCGACGCAAACTTTGCGAATCAAAAGTTTGCCGTTATTTCCGGCAAAGTTTTGATTGCCCCCTCCAATAAAAACTCGATGAGGAAGTTTCGACTTCCGAATTGAGTTTTTACGTGCTTCCGCAGCGAAGCGAGGAAGCACAGTTAATAAA